>PNLC01000063.1 GCA_013822885.1 Bradyrhizobium sp. | reverse complement strand
TTGTCGACGAACTTGCCGTACGCCGACAGGTCGAGAATCTTCCGGTCGAAGATCCAGTAATGCCCGACCTCCGCGCCGATCAGCAGGCGTGCGCGCTGCACGGTCGCGCTGGTCGCCGCGACCGGGTCGAGGCCGCCGATCTCCTGCAACGACCCGGTCCGGGCGCGGACATATTCGAACGCGCCCTTGGGCACGACGCGGCCCTGGTCCCTGGTCCAGTAATAGCTGATTTCGCTCAACACGCCGTCGAGCCGCGCGTTATAGCCTGCGGTCGCAATCCCCAATCCGGTATCGCGGCGCGAATCAATGTTGCCAAAACCGTGCATGGCGGCAGTTGCCCAGGTCCACGGCCCGCTGTCGACGGAGGCGGTGAAGCCAAGCTGGGTGAGATCGATCGTTGCCGATTGCAGCGCCAGCGGAATGTTGATCGACGAGCGGCTCTGGTCGACGGAAAAGCCGAGATTGATGCCCGGCGCCACGCGCGCGCCGATGCCGGCCACACCGCCCCAGGTCTTGCGGCTGTCGCCGACGAAATCGCCGACCGCGCCGTTCTTCGTCGAATTGCCGTAGCCTTCGAACCAGGTCCGGTAGCGCGGCGGTTCCGCGCTCTCGGAGGCACCGCCGCCGCCCGGGTTGGTTCGCTGCAGCCGGTTGAAGCCGTTGCTCGACTGGTTGCCGAGCCGTTCCAGAAAGTTGCTGCCGAGATTGGCCAGCGCCGCGTTGGATGACAGCATCGAATTGACCGCGATCGCTGTCGGTTCGGGCGCGACCGGCGGGGTTGGCGGCGTCGGCGGCGTCTGCGCCTGCGCAGCGGACGTGATGCCGACGAGAACGAACGCAATCGCAGCCAGCCGCGCCAGCGCGCGGCTCGTCCCGATTTTCCATGCTCGCGAAGGCCGCAGTGAGCCGCGCATGCAATCCATTTCCAAGAGCAAAAACGTCGGCTCGAACACGCGCAAATCCGGATCAAGCGGACCGATTTGCCCTCAGTTCGCAGATAGCGTCAATTGGTCGGCCCCCCGGCCGACAGCCGAATACGTCCCATTGTGGTTCCGCTGCCACAGCGCGCGCAGGTGATTCGGGCAACAGGGAATTTGTCAGCTTGCCGCCGGCGAAATCAGCGTGCCGTTGCGGTCGGCCACATCTGATATTCTGGAGAGATCGCCTTCGAGGCGAATCTTGCCGCCGGCAAGCAACCGCAGCGCCTCCGGATAGATGCGATGCTCGATGCCGAGAATGCGCTGCGACAGGGTCTCCGCCGTGTCGTCATCGGCCACCTGAACCGCGCCCTGCATGACGATCGGGCCGGCGTCGGTTTCCGGAATCACGAAATGCACGGTCGCGCCCGAGATCTTGACGCCTGCGGCAAGCGCCTGGCCATGCGGATCGAGGCCCGGAAACGACGGCAGCAGCGAGGGATGGATGTTGAGCATCTTGCCGTACCAGCGCTGCACGAATTCGGCCGTGAACAGCCGCATGAACCCGCCGAGGCAGATCAGCTCGATATTCTTCTCCTCCAGCGCCCGCTGCAGCATCGCCTCGAAGCCGGCGCGGTCCTTGCCGAACGGCTTGCTCTCGATGACGATGGTCGGCACGCCGCTGCCGGCCGCCCGCTCGAGCCCCGGCGCATCGGCGCGGTTGGAAATCACCGCGACGATCTCGGCGGGAAAATCCGCAGCCTTTGCCGCATCGATCAGCGCGGCCATGTTCGACCCGCGCCCGGAAATCAGGATGGCGGTGCGGCGCTTCATTGCGCGAGGTCGAGGTGGCCGTTGTAGATCACGCGGTGCTCGCCCTCGGCCGGGATCACCTCGCCTAACAAGGCAACAGTCTCGCCGCCCTCGGTCAGGACTTCCGTGACCTGCTCGATCGCCTCGGCCTTCACGATCGCGATCATGCCGATGCCGCAGTTGAAGGTGCGCAGCAATTCGAGTTCGGCGATGCCACCCTCGGCCGCCAGCCATTTGAACACCGGCAACACCGGCAGCCGCGCCAGATCGATGCCGACGCCGAGATGCTTGGGCAGCACGCGCGGAATGTTGTCGGTGAAGCCGCCGCCGGTGATATGGGCAAGCCCCTTGATGGCGCCGGTTTCCCGAATCCCACGCAGGCAGGACTTCACGTAGAGCTTCGTCGGCGCCAGCAGCGCGCCGCCGAGCGTCATCACCGGCGAGAACGGCGCCGGCGCATCGAAGCCGAGGCCCGATTGCTCCACGATCTTGCGGACCAGCGAGAAGCCGTTGGAGTGGACGCCGGACGACGCAAGCCCGATCACGGCGTCGCCTGCGGCGATGTCCGGGCTCGGCAACAGCGTGCCGCGCTCGGCCGCGCCCACCGCAAAGCCCGCGAGGTCGTAATCGCCGTCCTTGTAGAGCCCCGGCATTTCGGCGGTCTCGCCGCCGATCAGCGCGCAGCCCGATTCGCGGCAGCCCTCGGCGACGCCGGCCACGATGGCCGCAGCCGCCTCTGGATCAAGCTTGCCGCAGGCAAAATAGTCGAGGAAGAACAGCGGCTCCGCGCCCTGCACCACGAGATCGTTGACCGACATCGCCACCAGGTCGATGCCGATGCCGCCATGCAGCCCGGTCTCGATCGCGATCTTGACCTTGGTCCCGACGCCGTCGGTCGCTGCCACCAGGACCGGGTCCTTGAAGCCGGCGGCCTTGAGGTCGAACAGCCCACCGAATCCGCCGATTTCGGCATCTGCGCCAGCCCGGGCGGTGGCCCGAACCATCGGCTTGATGAGGTCGACCAGGCGGTTCCCCGCATCGATATCGACGCCCGAATCAGCGTATGTGAGCCCGTTTTTGCGGTCGACCATGCCAAATTCCAGTATGATGACGGCTGGTTACGAGGAATTCGGCGTTCCTGCAATGGCTCGCCGACGCTTCACACATATACTATGTAGACAATAACCGGCCGATCCCGCCAAGGGCCGGATCCGGGACCGGGAGCCGGGAAGCGACCGAGTTGAGCATTCCGAATATCATTACGCTGGGGCGCATCATTCTGGTGCCCGTCATCGTCTGGGCGATCGTCTCCAGCCAGATGGAAATCGCGTTCGCAATCTTCGTCATTGCGGGCGTGAGCGATGCCGTCGACGGCTTTCTGGCCAAGCGCTTCAACATGCAGAGCGAACTGGGCGCCCTGCTCGATCCGCTCGCCGACAAGGCGCTGCTGGTCTCGATCTATGTCGCGCTCGGAATCTGGGGCGCGGTGCCGCGCTGGATCGTGATCCTCGTGGTGTCCCGCGACATCATGATCGTCACGGCGGTGATCGTGTCGTGGCTGTTCGACAAGCCGATCCCGATGAAGCCGTTGATGGTCTCGAAGCTCAATACGGTGGCGCAGGTGGCGTTCGCGGCGCTGGTGCTGGCTTCGCTCGGCTTCAACTTCAAGCCGGCGCCCTATGACGTGATCCTGATGGGGTTTGTTACGGTCTTTACTTTGGTTTCGGTCTCGCTCTATCTCGTCGAGTGGGTGCGGCACATGAGTACGATCGAAGCGAGCTAGACGCGGTTGCCTTTGACGCGTTTTCTCCACTCCGCCTGAAAACGCCGCGATCCCGGCCTGGAGACTTGCGTGGCAGTCCGCGTTCAACCTCGTCAGCTTGCCTTTGCGTTGCCGCACGCAGAGAGCCTGACCCGCGACAATTTTCTCGAGGGCGCGGCCAACGAAGCCGCGCTCTCGCTGATCGAAAGCTGGCCCGACTGGCCGAACCGCATCATGCTGCTGGTGGGACCGGAGGGCTCGGGCAAAAGCCACCTCGCCGCGATCTGGGCCGAGTTGGCAGGCGCCCGCTCGACGTCGGCTCACGCGCTGACGGCTGAAGCCGTTCCCGGCGCGCTGGCCACCGGGGCACTGGTGATCGAAGACCTGAAACCTTCCGCTTTCGACGAGCGCGCGACGTTCCATCTTTTGAACCTCGCGCGCGAGGATGACGCTTCGGTACTGATCACGGCCCGCGTTCCGCCATCGGCGTTCGAGGTCGAACTGCGCGATCTCAAGTCGCGGCTGCGCGCGGTGCCGGCGGTGTTGTTGCTGCAGCCCGACGATCACCTGTTCCGCGGGCTGATCGTGAAGTTTTGTGCCGACCGGCAGTTGAGCATCGACGAGGCGGTCGTGAGCTATCTGACCAGCCGGATCGAGCGGTCCTACGCTGCAGCCCGCCACGCGGTCGATCTGTTGGACACGGAGGCGCTGCGGCTGGGCCGGCCCGTAACCCGCGCCCTGGCGGCCGAACTGCTCCGCGACGGCTGATCGGACGCCTTGTCACCTTGACGGCAGCCGGAACCGGAACATCAATGTCATTGAAACGTCATCGGCGTATCACATGCTCCGCCCTGCGTTGCGCCTAGAGTAAGCCCGCACCACGTGCGAGATGGATCGAAGCTTTATGGAATCGGCACAAGTTATTGAAATCAAGGAAAAAGAATCGATCGCTGAAGTCCCTCCTGCGATCGCGACGAGCACTGAGCGATTCATTAACCGTGAGCTTTCCTGGCTGCATTTCAACCGCCGGGTGCTCGAGGAGTCGGTCAATCCCGGTCATCCCACGCTGGAGCGGGTGCGATTCCTGTCGATCTCTGCCAATAACCTTGATGAGTTCTTCATGGTTCGCGTCGCCGGTATCAAGGCACAGATCCGCGAAGGCATCGCCGAACGCAGCCCCGACGGCTTGACGCCATCGGAGCAGCTCATCCTGATCAACAAGTCCGTTTCCGAACTTGCCTCCGACCAGCAGGCGATCTGGCGCGATCTGCGCACCCTTCTGTCGGAGGCCGGCATCAAGCTGGTCGACGGCCACGACTTCACCAAGGCGGAGCGGACCTGGCTGGAGGATCATTTCCTTCGCAGCATCTTCCCGCTGCTGACACCGCTTGCGATCGACCCGGCGCACCCGTTCCCGTTTATCCCGAGCCTTGGCTTCACCATTGCGCTGCAATTGCAGCGGGTGTCGGACGGCAAGCCGATGAACGCGCTGATCCGCATGCCCGTCAAGATCGACCGCTTCATCCGCCTGCCCCACAAGGACGGCTCGGTGCACCTGATTCCGCTGGAACAGGCCACCGGCCTGTTCATCGGACGGCTGTTTCCCGGCTACACGGTCAAGGGCCAGGGCGCGTTCCGCATCATCCGCGACTCCGAACTCGAAATCGAGGAAGAGGCGGAAGATCTGGTTCGCGTGTTCGAGACCGCGCTGAAGCGGCGCCGGCGGGGATCGGTGATCCGCCTCGAGATGGACGCCAAGATGCCGGAAGAGCTGCGGGCCTTCGCGCAGCAGGCGCTATCGGCAACCGACGACGAGGTGTTTCTGGTCGACGGCGTGCTGGCAATGAACGAGCTCTCGCAACTCACTCGCCTCGATCGCCCCGACCTCGAATTTACGCCCTACGTGCCGCGACATCCCGAACGGGTGCGCGATCATGGCGGCGACATATTCGCCGCGATCCGCCAGAAGGACCTGATCGTCCATCACCCTTACGAATCCTTCGACGTCGTCGTGCAATTCCTGCAGCAGGCGGCGCGCGATCCTGACGTGGTCGCTATCAAGCAGACGCTCTACCGAACCTCGAACAATTCGCCTATCGTGCGCGCACTCGCCGAGGCGGCAGAAGCCGGCAAGTCGGTGACCGCGCTGGTCGAGTTAAAGGCGCGCTTCGACGAGGAAGCCAACATCCGCTGGGCGCGCGACCTCGAACGCGCCGGCGTGCAGGTGGTGTATGGATTCATCGAATTGAAGACCCATGCCAAGCTGTCGATGGTCGTGCGGCGTGAGGGCGGCAACCTTACGACCTACGTCCACACCGGCACCGGCAATTATCATCCGGTGACGGCGCGCATCTACACTGATCTGTCCTACTTCACTTCGGACCCGATCATCGGTCGTGACGCAGCACGGGTGTTCAACTACATCACCGGCTATGCCGAGCCGAGCGACATCGAGCGGATGGCGGTGTCGCCGCTGACGCTGCGCAAACGCATCATCGAACACATCAGAGGCGAGGCCAATTACGCCCGCCACGGCAAGCCGGCCGCGATCTGGATGAAGATGAACTCGCTGGTCGATCCTGACGTCATCGACGCACTGTATGAAGCGTCACAGGCCGGGGTATCGATCGAACTGGTGGTGCGCGGCATCTGCTGCCTGCGGCCGGGCATACCAGGACTTTCGGATAACATCCGGGTCAAATCGATCATCGGCCGCTTCCTGGAGCACACCCGGATCTACTGCTTTGGTATGGGTCAGGGCCTGCCCGGCGCGAAAGCGGCTGTGTATATCTCGTCGGCCGACATGATGCCGAGGAACCTCGACCGCCGCGTCGAAATCCTCTGCCCGCTGCAAAATCCGACGGTACATCAGCAGGTTCTCGAACAGATCATGGTCGCGAACCTGAAGGATACCGAACAGAGCTGGCAATTGTTGCCCGACGGGTCCTCAACGCGTATGAAGGCCGCGAAAGGCGAAGAGCCTTTCAACCTGCATAACTACTTCATGACGAATCCGAGTCTGTCAGGCCGTGGAAAGTCTCTCAAGGAATCTTCGCCGCGCCGCCTCACGCGCCGGAACGAACGCCAGCCGCAATAGCAAGGGATCGCGACGGTGAAGCGACCGCGCAAGCGCGCTTCCAGCGTCGCCGTCATCGATATCGGTTCGAACTCGGTTCGTCTCGTCGTCTACGAGACGATGACGCGCAGCCTCGTCACCGTCTTCAACGAAAAGGCGCTGTGCGGGCTCGGCCGCGAAGTTCAAAGTACTGGCCTCTTGTCAGCCGACTCGGTGGCCAAGGCCCTGACGTCGCTGCGGCGCTTTCGCGCGCTGTGCCGCGTTCAGCAGGTCGGCCGCGTCTATGCGATCGCCACTGCCGCCTGCCGCGACGCCTCCAATGGTGCCGACTTCATCGCCCAGGCCGAACGCATCTGCGGTGTTCCCATTGAAATCCTGTCGGGGCCGCGCGAGGCCAAACTGTCCGCGCTCGGCGTCGTCTCCGGCATCCATAATCCCGACGGCATCGTCGGCGATCTCGGCGGCGGCTCGCTCGAACTGATCGACGTGAATCGCGGCCGCGTCAGGAGCGGCGTCACCCTGCCGCTGGGCAGTCTGGCGCTGCAGGACTTGTCGCACAAATCGCTGAAGCGCGCCGAACGCATCGTGAGCAACGACCTGTCCGGCGTGGCTCAACTCAAAGCCGGTCACGGCCGTACCTTCTACGCGGTCGGCGGCACCTGGCGTGCACTGGCGCGCATTCACATTCTCCAGAGCGGCTATCCGCTGCGGGTGATGCATGGCTACGAGATACCTGCCGCCGACGCGCTGGATTTCGCGCTGCGCCTGCGCCGCCTTGCGGCGGCCAACATGCTCGCCGATATCGAAGTCGTTGCCGACGCGCGGCGTCCGCTGCTGACCTACGCGGCGCTGGTGCTCGAATACATCATCCGCGTCGGCCGGCCGAAGACGATCGTGTTCTCGACCTTCGGCGTGCGCGAGGGCCTGCTGTACGAGATGCTGCCACAGCGTGAGCGCGTTAAGGATGGCTTCATCTGCGCCGCGCAGACATTGAACGGGCTGCTGTCACGATCCGCGCGCCATGCCGAAGAACTTGTCGCGTGGACCGATCGTCTGTTCAGGGTCGTGAAGCTGCGGGAAACTCCGGAAGACCGCCGCCTGCGCCACGCCGCCTGCCTGCTGTCCGATATCGGGTGGCGGGTGCATCCCGACCATCGCGGCGAGGAGACGCTGAGCCTGATCACCAACGGCAATTTCGGATCGATCAGCCATCAGGGCCGAGCCTTTGTCGCGCTGTCGGTGTTTTACCGCTACGCGGGCTTGAGCGAGGAAAACGAACCGCCGACCCGAATCCGCGAACTGGTGCCGCCGGCGATGGATGAACGCGCCCGCCTGCTCGGCGCGGCCTTCCGTGTCGCGCATCTGATTTCAGCGGCGCGTACCGGCGTGCTGCCCGCGACGCATTTCCGTACCCGCGACCGCATGCTGATGCTGGTGTTCGAGCACCGCATGGTCGATCTCGTCGCCGACCGGGTCGGCAGCCGGTTCAAGCAACTGGCGCGGCTGGTCGGCCGCACCGGGTCGATCGTGCGGAACTGACGCTGCCTCCGGCACTTGAACGGTGAGCCGCCCTAATGCGGCTTTCCCTGAAGCAAGGAGCGGAGCCATGCACGCACGCGAAATGATCAGCACCCATCCCGCCGTCCAGGGCCAGCCTGACGACGCCCTGATCCGTTGTATCGAGGAATGCTATTCCTGCGCCCAGATCTGCACCTCCTGCGCCGACGCATGCCTGTCGGAACGCATGGTGCAGGATCTCACCCAGTGCATCCGCCTGGACCTCGATTGCGCCGACATCTGCAACATCACCGGCCGCATCATGACCCGCCGCAGCGGCTCCGACGACGAAGTCATGCGCCGGATGCTAAGCGTGTGCGCCGCCGCCTGCCGCCGTTGCGCCGACGAGTGTCAAAAGCACGCCGGCATGCATGAGCACTGTCGCATCTGCGCCGATTGCTGCCGCCGCTGCATGGAAGCCTGCCAGGAGGTGGCACGCGGCATGGCGCATTAGGGCGTTTTCGAGCGACGCCACCTTTGGACCCGATCTGGGGTGGCGCCAGTTCGCACGAAGATATGGAAATCACGCCTCGCGTCGAAATACGCTGAACTGGAACATCTGCCGGGAGCCCCAGGGGGTTGCGTGTTCGTGCCGCCTCGTATCGACAAGCCGGAATTCGGAGCCGAGGGCAAGCGTGAGGCTCGCGCTGTCATAGCGCGCGACCGGCAGGCCGCTGCACTTTTCAGGTCCGTCCAGCGCGAACGTGCCGATGATGGCGTGTCCTCCCGCCCTCACGCCTCGCGCGAGGCGCGCGATATAGGCGGCGCGATCGTTTTCGTCGGTTAGGAAGTGGAACGCCGCGCGATCGTGCCAGATGTCGTAGGCTTTCACCGGCTCCCAGGCGGTTGCGTCCGCAACGATCCAGTGAACGCGATCGGCGCGGCTCTCCAGCCGTCGCCGGGCGGCTTCCAGCGCCGCAGCCGACAGATCGAGCACGGTGATGTCCTCGAACCCATGGTCGACCAGATGGTCGACCAGGCGTGAAGCGCCGCCGCCGATGTCGATGATGGCCGACGCATGGGTAGCGCCCGCCTGCATGATCAATTCGAATGAAGGCGCCGGGCTTTGCTGATACCAGCTGACCTCGTTCTCACCCTTCGTGGTGTAGACGTTTTCCCAGTGGGACTGACGGCTCGCCGTCTCCATGACGCCTCCTCGGCCGAGGCACAAGACGCTGATCGCCAGCCTCGCAAGCGTTAGTTGGTTACCGCGGCCTGATCTGCAACTCCAGCAATGCGAGAAGCTCCAGGACGATCAGGTTGGGCTCGCCGCGGTCGGCCGCGCGCATGATCGCCTCGCCGAGGAATTGGACCTGGGTAGAGCTGACCGGCTCGGGAAGCGAATCGACCACGGCGTCAAGCGCATCCTTCATCACCGGGATGACCTCGGGCGTAAACGCAGCGTATGCGAAATCCTTCACGACGTGGGCGACTGAAAGGTAGCAGCTGCCGATGCACCGTGGGGGCAGGACTGCAATCGGCAACCGCTGAAGCGCGATGTGTCGATCCCTTTGACACAGATTGCATAATTTTAACGAAGGCAGATCGTTCCGGGATAGTGAACGAAATCCGAAATAACCGGTAGGAATTTTTCGACTCGGCGTTTGCGAGAAGTATCGCATCTACACATTCGGTACTGTCATAGGATGAGCTCCATCAGAAACGTCAGCAGCGGTTACCCTTCCTACTGGTATTGAAGTCGTCCGCGTTCTAAACGCAACTGTGAATTGCGGTCGAGGCCGAGTCGAGAGATAGTTGTTTCTACGATTGGACTCACCGAACGATTGAGATGCGCGGTGCCAACATCAGGGCACCATTAGGTTGGGAAAATCACGAGAACAACACGACTGCAATACGCCGCTCCAATTCGGAGGAACTGTCATGAAACAGCTTCTGAAGCTTTCCGCGGTTCTTACGTGTGTTGCACTATTGATGCCGGTCACTCCAATTTTCGGTCAGGCTGGAATGGCACCGGGCCAGATTTCAGGTGAGGTGATGCCGCCCTCAGGGGCTGGGTCTCCGCCGGGACAGATCGAACGCCCCGACGCTGCGTCACGACCAAGCGGCGTGGTTGAGCCATCCATCGCCGACACAACCCTCACCGCCAGAGGCCATCAAATCGCCGCTGGGGCAAGTACCGGAAATCTGGAAGGCACAGCTTGTCCTGCGACTCACAAGATGATCTCTGGCGCGTGTCATCCTGGATATACTGACCAGGTAAGGATCATCAATCAATTCCCGAACATTGCTGCAAACACTTGGCGCTGTGGATTCCGGAATGCCACCGGCTCAACTGCGACCGCATGGATTTACACGCTATGTGGCCGATAGAACTCAGCGACCAATTCATTGTCACTTCCCGCGCGTGGTAACTGTCGGGCTGCTCCACGCTCCTATTAGTTAAGTGAACAGTAGGGCGCAGCAAAGCCTTCGCACTTCCTCGCATCGGGTCAGCCGGAGGAAGATACAATGCAGTCCCATCCAGTGACGTCCAGAGTGCTCATAGGCGTGGGTCTCGCGAGCATCATGAGCCAGATGGCCGTCGGACAGGTCGCGCCTACCCAACGAGAAACTCAACCAAGGGGCGCGGCGGGAGTAGAGGCAACTATTTCCGAGACCAGACTTACATTCAGGAACCATCAGATCAGCGCTGGAGCTAGCGCTGGCAATCTGGAGGGCGAATCCTGTCCAGCCAGCTTCAAGATGATCTCAGGTTCATGCCATCCATCCTATAACGACCAAATTCCGATCATCAATCAGTTCCCCAATATCTCTCTCAATACGTGGCGTTGCGGATTCAAGAATAACACGGCGTCGACTGCCGGAGTCTGGGTTTATACGCTCTGCACGCGATCCGGTCTTGCCGATGTCGTAGAACACCGGCTCAGCGTACGTCGCTTCACCACTTCCAGCCTGTCGAACGCGGATGCGGACAGAATCATGGCGGACGCTACAACCGCCTTGCAGACGAACGATGGGCCTGGAGACGTCGAATGCGCGACGTCTTTCCTTCGCAACGGCGATGTGACCGTGTTCGCAGACGGCGATGGGAGCATCGACAGCAATGCCGAATTCAGTGCGCTCATCGCGCTACCGGGACATATAAAGGTCGTCAACCAGATCAATTGGTGTGGCGCGCTGATCCCGGGTGTGATCGGGTGCGCGCCGGTCCCCGGCAATTCCCTGGCCGTCGTCAGGTTTACGCCGGCCCTCGAAGGCATTCTTTGGGCCCACGAATATGGGCACAACAAAGGGCTAGGCCATCGTAACGATGATCCGAACGCCGTTATGAACGGCACCATTGGCAGTACGCACCGCAGGGTTACTGCGGCTGAATGTGCATCATTTCGAACACTTCCCCTTGTAGCCCTTGCGGCCGAAAGAATCATGCCTCAGGAGCGCCCTGCTAACCCGATGGACATCAGAGATTTCGTACGACAGGTTTTTATCCATGGCGTTCCTTATGAGGAAGCCAGCAGGTACGGCAATGCTGCAGTTCCCGTGCTATTGGATATGCTGAAGGATCCGGCAGAGAAACCGCATTGGTCCAATATCGTAGTGACCCTGGGCATGATTGGTGATGACAGGGCTGTCGAGCCGATGATTTCCTTCATTGAGGCGGACGAGCCAGCCGGGCTTTCACGTGAGCACTATGCGGCCAAGACAAGCGCCATTATGTCCTTAGGCTTTCTCGTCAATAAGAGCGGTAACCAGCAAGCGTTCGATTTTCTGAAGCAAGCCGCTAATCCCCAGACTTGGGCGTCAAAAAGGATGGGCGTCGCTCCATTTCAGAGCAGTATAACCGAGCGCAATTTCGATCTTAGCAAGCATGCGGTGCTTGGTCTGGCCCTCTCCGGCCGTCCGGAAGCCGCCGAGGTCTTGCGGAGCTTGCAGCAACCAACAGACGTCGAGACGCAAAGACAATTTCAGGCCCAGGTGGGTGACTTGGTCTCGGAAGCCTTGAAAGAAAACGAACGGATCGCCAGACAGGGCTTGGAGACTTACTATCGGGAGCGGTCGCGCTGATTTCAATCACCGCTCGGCGACGCGCCGGGCGGTACTCGTGCGGCCTCCGTTCCCCAACGCCGTGGGCGCAGTTGTGCGAACCTCAGGCAATCGGTGACGCAAGATCGCGGGCTTATGCCCGCGTCGCCGTTTGAAATGGAATCGATCAGACTACGCGGCTTCGGCCGAATGCGCAGCGCCCTGCAGCCTGCGCTTGCGCCATATCGATCCGGCGACCAGCACCACAGCGATGCCGAGCAACCCCATAACGACCTCGCCGCCATGGCCGCCATTGGCGAACTGCGGCCCCATGCCGATCGACGTGAGAATTCCATCGAGGCCGACACCGACCGGGCCGTCGAAGAAGGCGTGCAGCGAGGGTTGCAGCGCGGGGTCGGTCGCCATGACCTCGCCGGCAATCCAGCCGAGCAGGCCGGCGCCGGCCCATACCAGCGCAGGCAGGCGCGTGAGCAGCGCCATGATCAGTGCGGCGCCCGCGACGATCAGGGGAACGCTGATGGCAAGCCCGATGACCAGCAGCGGAATGCTGCCATTGGCGGCCGCGGCAACCGCGATGACGTTGTCGAGGCTCATCACGATATCGGCGATGGCCACGATCTGGACCGCCGCCCACAGATGCGCCGCCGCGTCCACGCCACCCTCGCCCTCGTGTTCAGGCACCAGCAGCTTCGCCGCGATCACGAGCAAGGCCAGTCCGCCGACCAGCTTGAGGAACGGCAGCCCCATCAGCGTCACGACGATACCGGTGAAGATGATGCGCAAGAACACCGCGACACCGGCGCCGAGGACCATGCCCCAGAACCGCTGGCGCGGCGGCAAGCCC
>PNLC01000062.1 GCA_013822885.1 Bradyrhizobium sp. | reverse complement strand
CCGATGAAATGGCCAAGTCCGACAAGCCCGAGCTCAAGCGCGCTTTCGGCACCGACGGCAATCTCGGCGAACAGCTCGGCCTGACCAAGGACTGGCTGTCGCGGATCGTGAAGGCAACCGGCAATTACGGCGAATCCTTCGAGCGCAACGTCGGCTCCGGCTCCAAGCTGCAAATCTCACGCGGCCTCAACAATCTCTGGAACAAGGGTGGTATCCAGTACTCGCCGCCGATCCGCTGATCCCACTCGGGGGCTGCGGCGATGTCGATCGAACCCCGAAAACCACCGTCGCAGCTACTACCAAAGCTGCAGCGGGCGCTCGGCGGACGGGCCGGCTGGAGCGGCTTCGTGCTCCAGCTCCTGTTCGTCGCCGCGCTCGCCTGGGTCTGCTACGAGATCGTCGCCAATGCCCGCGCCAACCTGCAGGCGCAGCGGATCACCGCGGGCTTTGGATTTCTGGCCAATACCGCCGGCTTCGATGTCAGCCAGAACCTGATTCCCTATTCGGGCTCGGATAGCTACACCCGCGTGTTTCTGGTCGGGCTGCTCAACACGCTGCTGGTCTCGGTGATCGGCATCTTCTTCGCCACTATTATCGGATTCATCGTGGCGCTGGGCCGGCTCTCGCCGAACTGGCTGCTGTCACGGATCGCGGGCGGTTACGTCGAACTGATCCGAAACCTGCCGGTTCTGTTCCAGATCCTGTTCTGGTATCTCGCCGTGCTCGCAGCACTGCCCAGCCCGCGGCAGAGTATTTCCGTCTTCGACAGTTTTTTCCTCAGTAATCGCGGCCTGGTGATCCCGAAGCCGATCGGCACGGCGGGCTTTGAGCCGTTCGTCGTTGCGCTGCTGCTGGCGATTGTGGCGGCGATTGCGCTGTGGCGTTACTCGCGCCGGCAACTGTTCCAGAGCGGCAAGGTGATCAAGGTATGGCCCTACGCGCTCGGCCTGATAATCGGGTTGCCGTTGATCAGCGCGCTGATCTTCGGTGCACCGGTTACGTTCGAAGTGCCCGTGCTCAAGGGCTTCAACTTCGCCGGCGGCTCGCGCGTGATTCCTGAATTCGTGGCGCTGACGCTGGCGCTGGCGACCTATACCGCGGCCTTCATCGCCGAGATCGTGCGCGCGGGCATTCAGTCCGTTCACAAGGGGCAGATGGAAGCCGGCTCCTCACTCGGGCTGCAGCGCGGCTCGGTGCTGCGGCTGATCGTGATCCCGCAGGCGATGCGCGTGATCCTGCCGCCGCTGACCAACCAGTATCTCAACCTGACCAAGAACTCCTCGCTGGCGGTGGCGATCGGCTACCCCGACCTCGTCTCCGTGTTCGCGGGAACGACGCTGAGCCAGACCGGCCAGGCGATCGAAATCATCGGCATCACCATGGGCGTCTATCTCCTGATCTCGCTGGTGACGAGCGCGATAATGAGCTTCTATGGGTGGCGGATCAGCCGGAGCATGGGCGGATGAGCGACACCCCTTCATCCGTCTTCGTTCGGCAGGAGCTGATGCCGGAGCGGCCGGCGCCGGTGAAGACCACCGGCTTCATCGGCTTTCTGCGCACGCGGCTGTTCAATTCGCCGTCCAACATCCTGGTTACGATCGTCTGCGCGCTGCTGCTGTGGTTCCTGCTCGTGCCCACGATAAAATTCGTGCTGATCGACGCCGTGTGGACCGGCAAGGACCGCACCGCCTGCCTCCCGAAAAACCCGGGCGACGTAGTCGGCGCCTGCTGGCCGTTCATCCAGGCCAAGTTCTCGCAGTTCATTTACGGATTCTATCCGGAACCGGAACGCTGGCGGGTCAACCTGGTCTTTCTTCTTGCCACAATCCTGCTGACGCCGCTGCTGATTCCGCGGCTGCCGGCCAAGGGTCCCAACGCCATCCTGTTCTTCCTGGCACTTCCCGTCGTCGCCTTTTTCCTGCTCAGCGGCGGCGGGCTGAGTGGCTTCGGCGTCAGCTGGACGGCCGGGATTATTTCGGGTTTCAACGACAGCATCGCCAATGGCGGCAAAAAGCTTGCTGCGGCCGGCGAGGCGACCGCTGTCTTTGGACCGTTGCTATGGCTGATCGGCAAGTTGCTCGAACTGATCAGCACGGCGGTCGGCTGGATACTTCTGCCGCTGACCTGGCTGCGCGACCAGATCCAGGCCTACGGCCGTCCGGTCTGGGCCGACCTCGTGGCAACCGCCGCGATCGTGTCGGCGCTGGTGTTCTGGCTGAGCAGAAGCGGGCGGGCCGTCGGCATCACCCTTGCGATCTTTGCCGGCATCGCCGCCGTGATCGCGGTGATGGGGCTCGACCGTGGCGGATTGCCGGTCGTGGATACGCGGCTCTGGGGCGGCCTTCTGGTGACGCTGGTCGTGTCGGTCGTCGGCATCGTCGCCTCGATGCCGGTCGGGATTGCGCTGGCGCTCGGCCGTCGCTCGGCCATTCCGCTGATCCGGATCTTCTCGATCGCCTTCATCGAGTTCTGGCGCGGCGTCCCGCTCATCACGGTGCTGTTCTTCGCAACCTACATGCTGCCGCTGTTCGTGCCGACCGGCTTCACCATCGATGGATTGGTGCGCGCCCTGATCGGCATCGCGCTGTTCGCGGGTGCCTACCAGGCCGAAGTCATCCGTGGCGGCCTGGCGGCGATCCCGCGCGGGCAGGGCGAGGCGGCGAGCGCGCTGGGGCTGTCCTGGGCCAAGACCACGGCGCTGATCGTGATGCCGCAGGCGCTGCGTCACGTCATCCCGGGCCTCGTCAACAGCTTCATCGCGCTGTTCAAGGACACTTCGCTGGTTTCGATCGTCGCGCTGTTCGACCTGCTCGGGCAGCTCCGGGCTTCGTTCTCCGATCCGGTCTGGTCAACGCCCTCGACGCTGTTCACCGGCTTTGCCTTCACCGGAATCGTCTATTTCGTCTTCTGCTTTGGAATGTCGCGTTACTCGCTGTTCGTCGAGGACAGGCTGAACGCGCATCGACGCAACTGAGTACAACACCATGGCTGCAAGCTCGATCGTCGGCATCAACGCGCTCAACAAGTGGTACGGAGACTTTCACGTGTTGCGCGACATCAATCTCGATGTCGCCAAGGGCGAGCGCATCGTGATCTGCGGCCCGTCGGGCTCCGGCAAGTCGACGCTGATCCGCTGCATCAACGCGCTGGAGGAGTTCCAGGAAGGCCGGATCGTCGTCGAAGGCATCGAGCTCGGGCCGAACCTGCGGCGGGTGGACGAAGTCCGGCGCGAGGTCGGCATGGTGTTCCAGAGTTTCAACCTGTTTCCGCATCTGACCGTGCTGGAGAACTGCACGCTGGCGCCGATCTGGGTACGCAATATCCCCAAGAAGGACGCCGAGGCGACGGCGATGAAGTATCTCGAGCGGGTCAAGATTCCGCATCAGGCCAACAAATATCCGGGCCAGATGTCAGGCGGACAGCAGCAGCGCGTTGCAATCGCCCGGGCGCTGACCATGAACCCGAAAGTGATGCTGTTCGACGAGCCGACCTCGGCGCTCGATCCCGAAATGGTGAAGGAAGTGCTCGACACCATGGTCGATCTCGCCAGGGAAGGCATGACCATGCTGGTCGTCACCCACGAGATGGGATTTGCCCGCGAAGTCGCCAACCGTGTGGTGTTCATGGATGCGGGGCAAGTGATCGAATCCAACACGCCGCAAAACTTCTTCGCCAATCCGCAGCACGCGCGGACCAAGCTGTTCCTGAGCCAGATCCTGCGGCACTAGGCTAGGGGGCGATCTTCTTCAGTCTTACCTCGAAAGGTCTTGGCGCTCCTTCCTCCGGCCCGTCGAACAGGATTAGGATGCGTCCCTGCTGCCCATCGCCGTCCAGCGGCAACAATGCCTCGGGTTTGACTTTCTTGCCGAATGCCGGAACGTGCCTGACCGGCTCCAGAACGGCAGCTCCGTCCCATTCATAGATGGTGTAGTCGCTCGGCTGAATTTCGCGATTATCCGGTGGATCGTTCAACGGTCCAGCCAACACCAGAAAGCCGTTTGCATATCTGATGATGTCGCGTACGCCGCGCGGCTTGCCGAGCGTATCTTTTTCGAGGGCAAGCCTGTGCAGCTTCGAAGACGCCTGTTGATCCTCAAAAACGGCCGATAATGGAACTGATAGTACGGCTGCCTCCGTCCCAAGCACCGGACCGCGCATTCCGATGTACATGCGACCCTCACGGACGGCGACGCCTTCGATCGTCAGGCCGTTCTCGGCGAGTTCCCGGTTAAAGGATGACGACAGGTCGGGCTGACTCTGCAGGATGCCGATGAGATCCGTCGATCGCTTGATCACCGGCTGCGAAACGAGCTTCCCGTTCTTCATGTCGACGCTGGAAGCATCCAGCGTGATACGGAAGATCTGCCGCGTTGCTTGTGCTTTTGCGTTGTTTTTCGCTTCCTCGTTCGGATCATCGACGTGACGCGCCCGCCCATGCGAGCCTACAACGTAGAACGAGCCGCCATCGAACGCGACGCCTTCCGCGTCGAGTTCGAGCGGCTTGCCGTCATGCTGCGCGTTCGTCAATTTGATGAAATCGCCTGCGACGAGTTTTTCATCTTTCAATATGACGATCTGGGCGCCTTGCGTTTCGTCATCGGCCACTAGGCAGAGCCGCGGGAATCCGGAACTGCGGTCGCAGGCGATGCCGCTGGCGTCCTCGGACTTTTTAAAGCCGCCATCTTTGGCTTTTCCGAGAAGCTTTTCATCGACCTTCCAGACGTCCTGTGCATTGGCAGGGAGAGGAGATGAGGCCAGGAGGCAGACCGCAATCGACATACCGATCAATGCAAATGTTTGAATCGATGAATGTTTCATGATGCGACCTCGCAACGTGAGGACAATTGTTCCCGGACCAGCGCGGTCCGAGGATCCATTTCAATGGGGCGCTTCTGGAAATGTGAGATGCAGCGGCAGCAATCGCATCGAATGAAATGTGCTGGGCTGCAAAGCAACATCTCCTAAATGGTCTCACTTCCAAATGCCGTTGATCTTGCCTCAGGCTACACAGAGTTGCAAGTTATGGTTGCGGGTGACCTCACGAACACCAACCCGTTCCGCGCGTTATCGAGCGGGCTCAACTCTCCTGAAGCTTCTCGTCAATCCGCAGCACGCGCAGACCAAGCGATTCCCGCGCCAGATCCTGTGCGATCAGCTACGAGGCACTCGTCCGTTCACCCACCGTATCGGCCATGGCCGCGCCCCGCGTCCCAAGCGGCTTCTGTCTGCCTTCGGTGCTGTCGATGGCGGTCTGATGCTCGATCTCTGAGTTGAGCTCCGCGCCGCAAAGCACGATGATCGCGGACATCCACATCCAGATCATCAGGCCGATGGCGGCCCCGAGCGAGCCGTAGGTCGCGTCGTAATCTTCAAAATTTGCAAGATACCACGACAGGATGGCTGAACCGGCGAGCCAGAGCACAACGGCCAGAATGGCGCCCACGCTGAGCCACTGCCATCGCGGAGTTGCCCGGCTGGGGCCGTACCGATAGAGCGTCGCCAGCGCGAACAGAAGCAGGAACGCGAGGATTGGCCACCGGCCGACTGAAATGATGAGTTCCGCGCGCGTGCCAAGTCCCAGGCCTTGCAACAGCAAGGGGACCGCGACGACGGCGCTTACCATGATCAGTATTCCGGCCAGTGCGGCGACGGTGAAAGACAGCGAAACCAGGTTCAGCTTGATGAAGGAGCGTTTTTCGTCTTCCTCGTAAACGACATTGAGCGCATCGAGTATCGCCTTCATGCCGGCATTGGCGCTCCAAATTGCCATCGCCAGCCCGATGAGGAAGGTCCATCCCAGGGTGACACTACCTTTCGACAAAACGCGCCCGACCTGATCCTGGATAATGCCGAACGAGCCGTCCGGCATCATGAGCGAGAGACTTCGCAGGTTGTCGGTGATCGTGGAGGGATCGGCAAACAGCGCGTAGCTCGATACGAGTGCCGTGATGGCGGGAAAGATCGCCAGCAGGCCGTAGAATACCACACCAGCGGCTGTTGCAAGAACGCGGTCTTCGTTGATTTGCTGAAAGGTGCGATACAGGATGTCCTTCCATCCGGCGAAGGGGATCTGCCAGGGGGCGCGCGCCAGTCGGCCGCGTCCGACGTCTGCCATGACGGCCGCGCCGCTTGCAGGTGCGGAACGCGCGTTGGCTTCGTCGTGCTCTCGCACACTCACCTGACGGTAAATTGCGACTGTCGCCATGGCCGTTGCCGCAACGAGCGCGAGGTTGTTCGGCCAGCGGGAGCTAGTCATGTCAGATTCACTTATGCCTTGAAGAAGGGTCGCGCGGGAACTTATTGGCGACCATCCAGCCCAACAGTATTGCTGCAGCCCCGACCGCGAGCCCTCGAGACACAGGATCCATTCGACCGGCTCGGCGTCCGCCCTGCGCAACCAGCGTGGCAATGACCGGAGCCGTCACCGCACGCTTGAGTACCTGAAACTGCCGCTCTGGGGCAGGCAGGGGAGCGACTGGGCGAGAAAGCATTGCCTTCCCGGCGACCAGCCCGGCTACTCCCAGGAGCAGGAACACCCCGCCCACAACGCCGTAGGCAACGTAAGCGCCATAGTGGATTTCCAGTGCGTGAAAAGCCGCCGAGATGGCAACCCCAGCCGCTACAAGGAGAAGCACGACGCCAGCGGTAAGCAATCCCGCTCCCGCGGCATAGCGCGTGGTTAGGCCTCCAAGCCAGTGCTTCAGGTCGCGGCCATATGATGTGACCAAGGCGATAAGCAAATTCGAGGATCGTTGGCCGGGGCGGCTCATGACAGTGACCGTTTGATGGAACGGCGCAACAACCTTTCAGGAGAACTGTAGTTCCTCTGACGCGCTGATGGCGGGGTTTTCGGCAGCCGCGCACACGCCGACGCTTTCCGCGGCTGTCAGGGCTTCGGATTGAGATAAATCCTCCCGACGCACTTACACGCCACGTCCAAATATCGACCCCGCCCTGGAACTATCGTCGGCTTGATCGATTAGCGCCGAAACAACGGTGATTACCCATGACCAATGATATTCCGCCCCAGCCCTACGTGTACGAAGGCCTTGATCCAACGCCGGCTCCAAAGTCGACGATCGACGACGTGTCGGATGCCGTCAAAGGCGCTGCCAACCGGCTCGGCGAAGCGATCGAGGAGGGCCGAAAGCCGGGTATGCCCCTTAGCATCCTCAGCAATATTGCCCGCGAAGCCCCGTTGGGGTCGCTGCTGGTAGCGTTCCTGCTGGGTGTCGCAGTAGCACGACGGCGTTAGCAACACGTGTCAGGCTACTTCGCCGCCCTGCAGAAGGGCAGCGGCCTGATGCTCGGGTGCGCGGAGACGGTAAAGGCACTCCTACAGGAACGGCTTCCCGCCGGTGATGGCGATGGTGGCGCCGGACACGTAGCTCGACAGCGGATCGGCCAGCATGACATAGGCGGTGGCCAACTCGACGGGCTGACCCGGGCGCTGCATTGGGACCTGTTTGCCGAAGTTTTTCACGGAGTCCTCGGGCAGGGTGGAGGGGATGAGCGGCGTCCAGATCGGCCCTGGCGCGACCGCGTTGGCACGAATGCCCTTCTCAGCCAGCATCTGCGCCAGTCCCGCGGTGAAATTATGGATCGCCCCCTTGGTCGTTGCGTAAGCCAGCAATGTCGGGTTGGGTGCATCCGAATTGATCGATGCCGTGTTGATGATGCAGCTACCCGGCTTCATGTGAGGTACGGCCGCCTTGGCAAGATAGAACATCGCGTGGATGTTTACCTTGAACGTCAGTTCCCACTCCTCGTCGCTGATCTCATCGATCGATTTGAAGCTTGCCTGATGCGCTGCGTTGTTGACCAGGATGTCGATGCCGCCAAGTTCCGAGATTGCCTTCGCTATGATGGCGCGGCATTGCTCCGGGTCCTGAATATCGCCGGGAAGCAGGACGGCCTTTCTGCCGGCGTCCGTCACCAGCCGTTCTGTCTCGCGGGCGTCCTCGTGCTCGTCGAGATAGGAGATCAGCACATCGGCGCCCTCTCTGGCGTAGGCGATGGCAATTGCACGCCCGATTCCGCTATCGCCACCGGTGATGACGGCTTTCTTGCCGTTGAGACGACCGCTGCCCTTGTACGATGTTTCGCCATGGTCGGGCGTCGGGTCCATCGCGGCAGTCTTGCCGGGCATCGGCTGTTGCTGATGTGGAAACGGCGGGCGGGGATACTGCAGCATGACTGGGCCTAAAGCTCTGCTCGTGATGTGGTCGCAACAGCCTACCGCGCCTGCGCGAAGGAGTGACAGCCGGAAACGTTTTGGCGCTCGCGCCGGAAACGGGTTAGATGTCAGCGCGTACCGATGCGTTGGTGTCGCAGCAAGAAACCGGAAAAATTACTGCGTCCATCAGTCTCCGTTACGTCCGGTTGCCAAGCCGGCGCGAACTTACGGGTTAACGCCCACGTGTCGATTGGTTCCTATTGTTCCGATGTAAGTCTTGCAGACCGCTGCAGGACGAAAGTGTCTGCTGCGTGGAACATTCCTCAAGCTGGTAGGTTTTCGGACAACTGCTTCACTTTTTCCGGAGGATTACCATGAAGAGTCTGATTGCTACCGCACTACTCAGCACTGCGATCGTCAGCGGCGCAGCCTATGCCCAGCAGGCAACGCCTGCCGAGCGCGCTGCACCCGCCGCGACCACTGCTGCAGCAAGTTCCGACAAAATGATGCTGAAGGGCAAATGGCGCGCGTCCAAGCTCATGGGCCTCGACGTGTACAACGAAGCCAATGAAAAGCTCGGCGACGTTAACGAGCTGATCCTGGACAAGGACGGCAAGGTTGCCGCGGTGGTTATCGGTGTCGGCGGCTTCCTGGGCATGGGTGAGCACGACATTGCCGTCACCATGGACAAGCTGAAGTTCATCGAGGAACCGGTCCGCACCAGCGCTGCGCCTGCTGCGACCACGACGCGCGAAACGACGACCGGTACCGCCACGGCGCCGGCGAATACCACCACCACAACCACGACGACGACCGCGCGCACGGCCACCGCGACTGACTGGACCCCCGACCATGCCGTGATGAGCGGCACCAAGGACCAGCTCAAGGCGTTGCCGCAGTTCAAATACTCTGACTACAACTAAGCCAGCGGCAAAACAAAACGTCGAAGGCCCCACCTCGGTGGGGCCTTTTTCGTTTTGGTTGCTCGTTTGAGTTGTCTGCACCGCTCCCTCAGTGTGCCTCGCGGCCTCACACCTTCTCGAACGGCATGTCGATCTTGCTGCGCTTTTCCAGCCATGTCGGCACCGGCAGGTTCTTCGAGCGCATGAACGCCGGATTGAACAGCTTCGACTGATAGCGGTTTCCTGCATCGCACAGGATGGTGACGATCGTCTTGCCGGGCCCGAGCTGTTTGGCGAGCCGGATCGCGCCGGCGATATTGATGCCGCTCGAGCCGCCGAGGCACAGGCCCTCGTGCTCGACCAACTCGTAGATCACGTTGACGGCTTCCTCGTCGGAAACGAGAAAGGCGTCGTCGACCTTGGCGGTCTCGACCACCGGCGTGACGCGGCCAAGCCCGATGCCTTCGGTGATCGAGTCGCCCGGCGTCGATTTGGCCTTGCCGTGCTTGAACAACTCGTACATCGCAAATCCATGCGGATCGGCGCAGGCGTTGACGATGCCCGGATGTTTTTCCTTCAGATAGCGGCTGGTGCCGGCCAGGGTGCCGCCGGTACCTACCGAGCAAATAAAACCGTCGATCTTGCCGCCGGTCTGCTCCCAGATCTCCGGGCCGGTGGACTCGTAGTGCGCCTTGGCATTGTCGAGGTTGTTCCACTGATCGGCGAACAGCACGCCGTTCGGCTCGGTCTTGCGAAGCTGCGCGGCCAGCCGCCGTCCGACATGCTGATAATTGTTGGGATTGGAAAAAGGCAGCGCCGGCACCTCGATGAGTTCGGCGCCGCACAGCCGCAGCATGTCTTTCTTTTCCTGGCTCTGGGTTTCCGGGATCAGGATCAGCGTACGGTAGCCGCGAGCACTGGCGACCACCGCAAGCCCGATGCCAGTGTTGCCCGCGGTGGATTCGACCACAAGCCCGCCGGGCTTGAGGTCGCCGCGTTTCTCGGCTTCGCGGATCATCCACTTGCCGGCGCGGTCCTTGACCGACTGGCCCGGATTCATGAATTCGGCCTTGCCGAGAATGGTGCACCCGGTCGCTTCGGATGCGTGCCTCAGCTTGATGAGGGGCGTGTTGCCGATCGCTTCGATGACGTCTTTGTTGAAGATCATGTCGCTAAAAATTGCCGTTTGGTGCCTAATCGCTGAGCGACCCTAAAGGACCGCCGCGGGGCACACAAGCCAGCGTTAGGGCAACGTCATCAGCCGGTCTTCGCAAACACCACCTGCCGCACGTCGATATTTCCCGACAGGAATCCCGCCTCGCAGTAGGCGAGGTAGTATTCCCAGAGCCGCCGGAAGCGATCGTCGAATCCTGACGGGCCCAGGCTCGGCCAGGCCGCACGGAAATTGCTTCGCCAGATCGCAAGCGTCCTGGCATAATCTTGCCCGAAAATGCGTTCGCGGATGACGGGCACGCCGAAGCGTTCCCCAAGCGTTTTCAGGATCTGCGGCGAGGGCAGCATGCCGCCCGGGAAAACGTAGCGCTGGATGAAATCGACTTCGCGGCGATAGGCCTGGAACAGGCTGTCCTGAATGGTGATGGCCTGGATGCCGGCAAGCCCGCCGGGCAGCAGGCGGTCGCGCAGTTGTGAAAAATACTTCGGCCAGAACTCCTCGCCGACCGCCTCGATCATTTCGATCGAGGCGATCCGGTCATAGCGGTCGCGCTCGTCGCGGTAGTCCTGCAGCTTGATCTCGACCCTGTCACTGAGGCCTGCATTGTAAATGCGGGCCTGTGCGAAATCGCGCTGCTCCTTGCTGATGGTGAGCCCAACCACCTTGATGCCGAACGTCTTGGCGGCATATTCGGCAAAGCCGCCCCAGCCGCAGCCGATCTCCAATAGCTTTTGGCCGGGCCGCAGATCGATCGCTTCGGCAAGACGCCGGTACTTGTTGTGTTGCGCCGCGGTCAGGTCCGACGTGCCGTCCTCGAACAGCGCCGAGGAATAGGTCATGCTGGGATCGAGCCATGCCGAATAAAACGCGTTGCCGATGTCGTAATGCGCAAAGATGTTGTGGCGTGCGCCACGCCTGGTGTTGCGGTTGAGCCAGTGCCGGAAGATCTGGAAGGTGCGCGTCAACGGCGTACCCATCAGCATCGTCTGCATCCAGTCCTGGTTGACGCAGAACAGATAGAGGAACTGCGTCAGATCGGGCGTGTCCCATTCGCCGCGCAGGTAGGCCTCGGCAATGCCGATGTCGCCGCCGCGCAGCAGGCGGGAGGCGAAGCCGTAATCGTAGATCGTCATGGCGGCGGCAGGGCCCGGGCCGTTGCCGCCAAGCCGGACAATGCGGCCGTCAGCCAGGGTCACGTCGAGGGTGCCGTGCTGCAGTTTTGAACCAAAGCCCAGCGCCAGCCGGACCAGGCGGGGCAATTCCGGAAACGTCGCGTCTACGGTTTCCGATGTGACCGAAATCAACTCGGACATGGGCGATCCATCGAACGGCTGCCTGCCCGGACCTTGCATGGCTGATCGACCCTGCTTCAGTCTTGGGCACGTGAGGACAACACCGGCGAAGTATAATCGCTGCTGTTCCCACTCGCCAAGCCGGTATTGTTATCCTCGCCCTTGCGCGGCACCAGCCGCGCCCCCTTTAGCCAGAGCCGCAGGGCCTCCCAATGGATCGCCGCCACGATCTTCACGGTAACCAGCGGCAATGCGAAGAACGAACGCCACAACTGGCCTGTACTGAGGGCGCGCCGAAGGCCAGTGAAGGTTGCAGCCAGCAGGGGGCCGTCGCGGTCGGTCTCCAGGATCCGCAATTGGATCCGCTGCCCCGGCGGCAACACGCGAAAATGGTAGCGCATCGCCATTTCGATGAAGGGCGAGACATAGAACAGCTTGTCCTGCTGCTGCCGCACACCGGCTCGGCTCATCTCGCCCGGTTTCACCGGGAGGACGTAGGCGTGGATGTCGCCGAATGTGTTACGCACCTCATAGATCAGGAGCGCCAGCTCGCCGCTCGCGCGATAGCAGAAATAGACCGACAGCGGATTGAAGGTATAGCCGAGCAGGCGGGGATAGCAGAGCAGCAGCACCCGCCCGCCGGATAGATCAATGCCGTGCTCGGTCGCGCAACGCTGCGTATAGGCGCGCAGCGGCGAGCCGTCGCGCGCGCCGTGGTCAGACTCGTGGAAACTGTAGAGCGCCGCGCGGTTGACGCCAAACAGCCGCGATAACCGGTCCGCCTCCGTCAGGCGGTCGAGGTCGATCAGCAGGCTCATCACGCGATAGCTGAAACGATGGCCTATCGGTTTCAGCCGCGCATGCATCACCTCGCCGACGTAGAGCGCCGCCGGTGCATCGAGGGCTTCAGGCGTTTCCGCTGAACGTGCGCGCATGACTACTCCGCGGCTTCCGCCAGTCCGGGCGACGGTTCGCGCCACGGCGCCACCGCGCCCAGCGCTTCGGCGACCGCAAGACCGGATCGCAAGCCGTCCTCGTGAAAGCCGTACCCGGTCCAGGCGCCGCAGAACCATGTATGCCGCTTGCCCTGGATTTCAGGCAGCCGCTTCTGGGCCGCAAAGGCGGCGGCGTTATATTGCGGATGTTCGCACAGATACTTTCCGAATGTCAGCGCAGGATCGGGCTCCAGCGGCGGATTGAGGCTGACGAACAGCGGCTTGTCGTCGGCGATGCCCTGCAGCGGGTTCATCCAGTAGGTCACCGAGACGTCGTTGGCGACGCTGCCTTCGCGCGGCCAGCGCAGGAAATTCCACGAGGCCCAGGCGCGGCGACGCTTGGGCATCAGCCTGGGGTCGCGATGCAGGTAGATGGTGTTCGGGGAATAGCCGATCGCGCCAAGGATGGTGCGCTCGCGATCATCCGCATCGGCCAGCATCGCCAGCGCCTGGTCGCTGTGCGAGGCGATCACCACGTGATCGTAGCTGTTGGCCTTGCCGTGACTGTCATGGACGACGACGCCATGGGGCGTGCGCTCGATCGAAGTGACGGCGCAGCCAAGCTTGATCCTGTCGCGGAAGGCGGCCGTCAACTTCTCGACATAGCGCTGGCTGCCGCCCTTCACCGTGCGCCAGACCGGGCGGTCGTATTGCAGCAGCCGATGGTTGGCGAAGAAGGCGACGAAGTTCTCGGCCGG
>PNLC01000061.1 GCA_013822885.1 Bradyrhizobium sp. | reverse complement strand
AGCGGCCGCGCGCATGCGGTCCCAGCCCTGCTCCATTTTCACCACCATCATCTCGACGGCGATGATGGCGTCGTCGACCAGCAGGCCGAGCGCGATGATCAGCGCGCCGAGCGTGATGCGATGCAGATCGATCGACATCGCGCTCATGACGATGAAGACGATCGCCAGCACCAGCGGCACCGACATTGCCACCACGATTCCGGTGCGCCAGCCGAGCGCCACAAAGGAAACGAACAGCACGATCGCGAGCGCCTCGATAAAGGACTGCACGAACTCGCCGACCGCGCGCTCGACCACCTTCGGCTGATCGGCAATCTGCTCGACATTGATGCCCTGCGGCACCGCCTTCATGAAGTCATTGGTCGCCTTCTCGACCTCCTTGCCGAGTGCGAGAATGTTGGCGCCCTTGGCCGTGACGACGCCGATGCCGATGGCGGGCTTGCCTTCCTGACGAGCGACGAACGTCGGCGGATCGACGAAACCGTGCGTGACGGTGGCGATATCGCCGAGGCGGAATACGCGGCCGTTGCTCTCGACCGGGGTTTCCGCGACCGCCTTGGCGCCATCGAGCGCACCGGTGACGCGCAACGGCACGCGCTGCGAGGAGGTTTCCACCGTGCCGGCCGGGGTGACGTTGTTCTGCTTGGCGAGCGAATCGAACAGCGCCTGCGGCGTGATGCCGAGCGTCGCCAGCTTGGCGTGCGAGAACTCGACGAAGATGCGTTCGTCCTGGGTGCCGTAGAGGTTGACCTTGGTGACGCCGGTCACCTTCAAGAGGCGCTGGCGCATGCCTTCGGCGGCCTTCTTCAACTGCGCATAGTCGGCGCCGTCGCCGGTCATCATGTAGAGAATGGAATCGACGTCGGAGAATTCATCGTTGACGGTCGGGCCGAGCAGGCCTGCGGGCAACTGGCCCTGCACGTCGGCAAGCTTCTTGCGCAGCATGTAAAACAGATAGGGCACATCCTTTGGAGGGGTCGAATCCTTGAACGTGACCTGCATCGCCGTGAACGACGGCTTGGAATAGGTCTGCACCTTCTCGAAGAACGGCAGTTCCTGCAGCTTCTTCTCGATCGGGTCGGCGACCTGGGTCTGCATTTCCTGCGCGGTCGCGCCCGGCCAGATCGCCGAGACGTTCACCACCTTCACCGTGAAAAACGGATCCTCGGCGCGGCCCAGCGACCGGTAAGAGAAGAAGCCGGCGGCGCCGAGCGCGATCATCAGGAACAGGATCAGGGTCGGATGACCCACCGCCCAGGCCGAGAGATTGAAGCGCTTCATGTCACTCTCCAACTTCGAAATCTGTTTGCAAGTCCACCGTCATTGCGAGCGAAGCGAAGCAATCCATTTATCCACGTGTGGCACCATGGATTGCTTCGTCGCTTACGCTCCTCGCAATGACGGGAGAAACCTCAGAACGACAGCGACGACACCACCCGGACCTTCTGGGCCGGATCGAGCTTCTGCACGCCGAGTGCGACCACCTTGGCGCCTTCGTTGACGCCGCCGGAGATCACGACGGAATTGCTGTCATAGGATTTCACGATGACCGGCTTCAGCAGCACTGCGCCGGAATCGTCGACGATATAGAGAGAGGGGTTGCTGCCCTGGCTGAACAGCGCCGACAGCGGCAGCTTCGCCACCCGCTCGGTTGCGGCGTCGGCCAGCGTCAGCGTCGCGGTCATGCCGAGCGACACCTTGTCATCGGCCTCCGGCAGCGAGAATTTTGCCAGATAGGTCCGCGTCGCCGGATCGGCCGACGGTGCGATCTCGCGCAGCTTCGCAGCATATTTCTTGTCGGCGTCGGTCCACAGCGTCACGCTGGCGGTGCCGGACTTGGCGCGGCCGACCAGTGTCTCAGGTATCGCGACCACGGCTTCCTTTTCGGCGAAGCGCGCCACGCGGATCGCGGTCTGGCCTGAGGCCACCACCTGGCCGGGATCGATCAGGGTCGCGGTGACGACGCCGCGGGTATCGGCCGTGAGTGTTGCATAGGAAAGAGAGTTCTTGGTGAGTTCGACCGAACGCTCGGCGCGATTGAAGCGCGCCCGCGCCTCGTCGGCGGCCGCGCGGCTCTGGTCCAGTTGCGCATCCGTGTTCCAGCCCTTGGCGCGCAGATCCTTGGCGCGCTGCTCGGCGGCGCTGGCCTGCGCCAGCACGCCGGTGGCGGCCCGGTACTCGGCCTCCGACTGCTCGGCCTGCAGTTTCAGGTCGACCTCATCGAGGGTGGCGAGCGGTTGTCCGACATCGACGGTCTGACCGACTTCCACAAGACGCTTGGCGACCTTGCCGGGAACCCGAAAGCCCATGTCGGTCTCGATCCGGGGCCGGATGGTGCCGACGAAGCTGCGTTCCGGCGTTTCGGCCGCATACTTCACGGTAGCGACCAGGACAGGACGTCCGGGGGCGGCCGTCTCGGCCGCCTTTTCGTTGCACCCAGTCAGTGCAAATACCGCAAAGGCCAGCGAAGCCCCTGTCAAAAGCTTGTAATAACTAGAGAAAATAGAGCGAGCGAACATCGGAACCCTCCATCACAGGATCGATGAAGAGTGTGTAATGTTATCTGACGAATGTCAATAATCGTCAGTAGACACCATTTCGTGAGTTACACACCGTTAACAGTGAGCGAGTTCCAAGGATCACCCGCGCCCCACTACTTTGCATGGGGTTGTTCCGCGAGTTTTTGTCTGAGCGCGGTTGAGCGCATGGGAGAGCTTGCTGGGAGCCTCACTTGGTCGCAGCGCACAGCGAGTCCTCCTGTGCGAAGACTTTCGAATGCCGCATGAGACACCTCTGATCGCAACCATTGTTGCGGGCCTCGGGCTCGCGTTTGTTTTCGGCACCCTCGCCCAACGCCTGAAGATACCTCCCCTCGTCGGATATCTGCTCGCCGGCGTCGCCGTGGGCCCCTTCACGCCGGGTTACGTTGCCGACCAGAAGCTGGCGACGGAACTCGCCGAGCTCGGCATCATCCTTTTGATGTTCGGCGTGGGCCTGCATTTCTCGCTGAAGGACCTTCTGTCTGTCAAAGCCATCGCGATACCCGGCGCCATCGTCCAGATCGCGGTGGCGACGCTGATGGGCCTTGGCCTCGCCCTGCTGATGGAATGGAAGATCAGCGAGGGCCTCGTCTTCGGACTGGCGCTATCGGTGGCCAGCACCGTGGTCCTGCTTCGCGCGCTGCAGGAGCGTCGGCTGATGGAGACGGGACGCGGCCGCATCGCGGTCGGCTGGCTGATCGTCGAGGATCTGGCCATGGTGCTGGCGCTGGTGTTGATTCCGACTTTTGCGAACCTGCAAGCAGGAGGCGCCACCACGCCGGCCTCCCTGCTGGGCACCCACTTCGATCTGGGGATCTGGGGCGTATTGCTGCTGACGGCCGTCAAGGTCACGCTGTTCATCGCGTTGATGCTGGTCGTGGGACGTCGGCTGATCCCGTGGATTTTGCACTATATCGCGCACACGGGATCGCGCGAGCTGTTCCGGCTCGCCGTGCTGGCGATTGCGCTTGGCGTCGCATTCGGATCGACCAAGCTGTTCGACGTGTCGCTGGCGCTGGGCGCGTTCTTTGCCGGGATGATGCTGCGAGAGTCGCCGCTCAGCCAGCGCGCCGCGCAGGAATCGCTGCCGCTGCGCGATGCCTTCGCCGTGCTGTTCTTCGTCTCGGTCGGCATGCTGTTCGATCCGTTCAGTGTGGTACGGGATCCATGGCCGCTGATCGCAACGCTTCTTGTCATCATTGTCGGAAAGTCGATCGCCGCCTTCCTGATCGTAATCGCGTTCCGGCACCCGGTGGCGACGGCGCTGACGATTTCGGCGAGCCTTGCCCAGATCGGCGAGTTCTCGTTCATCCTGGCGGAACTCGGCTACGCCTCGAAGCTGCTCTCCAAGCAGGCCCGCGATCTGATCCTGGCCGGCGCGATCCTTTCCATCATGCTCAATCCGCTGGTGTTCGCCGGCGTCGACTGGCTGATCGCACGGCTCGAACGCCGCAAGGCGCCTTCGCCCAGCCGTGTCGCGCCGGCCAAGGCGATCCCGGTCACGCAGCTCAAGGACCACACGATCCTGGTCGGTTACGGCAGGGTCGGAAACATCATCGGCAATGACCTGAAGCAGAAGGAACTGCCGTTCCTGGTGATCGAGGTTTCGGAAGGCGCGGTCAGCAAACTCAAAGAAAGCGGCATCGAAGCGCTCGCGGGCAATGCCGCGCAGCCCGAGATACTCAAGGCCGCAGGGCTGCCCGAAAGCCGAAACGTCGTCGTGGCGATCCCGGAAGCCTTCGAAGCCGGACAAATCGTCCAGCAGGCCCGTGCCGCCAACGCCGATGTCCGGATCATCGCGCGCGCGCATTCGGACGCCGAGGTTGAACATCTCAAGGGTTTGGGGGCCGATATGGTCATCATGGGCGAGCGGGAAATCGCGCGCGGGATGATCGAGGAACTGGAGAGGAGCTTTCCAGGTGCTTCCGACGAGGATTCCCCGCGTGTGGCCGAAGCCCGCGTGCTTTAATCCGCCAGCTGAAACCGCTCGAAGCGATGCAGCTCTTCCTCAATGCGGCGCTTGAAGTCCTTGCGAAGGCTGCGTATCGCGCCCTTGCCGACCCAGCTCCACTTCTGCATCAGGAGCTTCTTGTTCTGGCGATCGGTCTTCAGGTCGATCGCGGCGACGATGTCCTCGCCAACGAGTACCGGCAGTGCGAAGTAACCGAAAACCCGCTTGTCCTTCGGCACATAGGCCTCGAAGCGGTGACCGTAATCGAAGAACAGTTCGGTGCGCTTGCGCTGGATGATGAGGGGATCGAACGGCGAGAGGATGTGCACCAGGCCGGCATCGCCCTCGCCTGCCGGCGCAGCGCCGGCCGTCTCCAGCACCTCGGTCCGCGCCCAATGCTCCTGCTTGCCGGCGCCTTCGAGTGCCACCGGCGCCAGTTCGTTGCGGCGCACGCGCGCCTCGATCAGGCGCCGCACCGCTGCCTTGCTCGGCGCGTCGAGATGGCAGATCGAATCCAGGCTGACGAGGCCCTGAGAACGCAGCGCCCGATCGAGCAGGTAGGCGGTGATGTCGGCCGACGATGCCGGCTTCGGCGGCTTGTCCCAGCCGAAATGCCGCGTCATCAGCTCATAGGTCTTGAGCATGCCGGTGCGTTCCGAGATCGTGACCTCGCCGGTATAGAAGGCGAGTTGCAGCGCCCGCTTCGAGGGCTTGCGGCTCTGCCACAGATGTTCCTTCTCGGTCAGCACGTCGTCGTCGATGTCGCGGATGGTGAGCGCGCCGTCGCGCCGCAACAGCCGCATCACCTTGCGCGTATCCTCCGGCTTCACGGAGGCGAACCATTTATGGCCCTCGCGCCGGTGCTGCCGCATCGCCGGCAAGAAGAAGCGAAAATCCCGCGCCGGCACATAGGACAGCGCATGCGTCCAGTATTCGAAGACGCTTCTGTCGATGCTCTGGGCCTGCCGCAGGTCGGCGCGCCGATAGGCCGGGATGCGGCTATGGAGAATGTGATGATGACAGCGCTCGATCACATGGATGGTGTCGATCTGCACGTAGCCGAGATGATCCACCGCCGCGGCAACGGCCTGTGCCCCCTCGCCAAACGGCTCGCGTGTATCCAGCCGCTGGGCATGCAGCCAGATTCGCCGGGCTTCGGCCTTGGACAGGGGACGGGGAACGGTCGCGCGGGGCATCGCGCGGCAATGTAGTCGGATTCGGTTGCGTGGGGAGTCCCCCGGGTCAGGGTACCGAGGGTCAGGGCGGGCCCGTCTCGCCGCGCTTCTGTCCAACCCCAAGGCTGCCGGTGGCGATCTCTGCCTCGCAGGAGGCGCGCCCGGCATGCGCGGCCTGGCATTTGTAGACGGTGCCGGTCATGCGATCGACCAGCCACGCGCTTTCGTCGGTCGGGCTTTCGATCCCGACGTAGCGGCTGCCGAGCGAGCTGATCAGCGTCGACAGCAGGATTGCGGCGGCGATCATGGCCGCGCCGATCAGTGTTGGCATTGAACTTCCGGAACTCGTCGGCTCCGGCGCGCTGGTGCGATAGCCCAGATACTCGCGCTGACGCTTGACTGACTGCAACACCCGCCTCGCCCATTGGTTGCCGCGAACGATTCCTTTGTCGGATGTTCTTCGTGCGCGATCCAGCTAGGCGTGTATCTGGCCGATTTGTTGTCCACAGCTCGGCGTTGGCGCGGCATTGGAACAGCACGCGCTTCTGCAGATCGCAGTCCTTTCGATACTCGCCTGAAGCGGCAGGTGAACCCGGCAGCCGTCCGTCCAGCATGGGAACCGGGCCTTCCCGAGTGACTTGCGTCACATTCACCCGTTTGAACCAATCCTATGTTCGCAGCATCAAAACGTCATGCACGCCAGCTTGCAGGCGTTAACAGTGAGGATAGGACAATGACCCGCTTCAAGCTTTCAATCGTGACGATCAGCGCCGCGCTGTCGATGTCGGCGGGGCTGGCCGTGGCCGGCGACACCGTCTCGGCCGATCAGATTCTCGGCGCGCTGAAGCCGAAGCCTGCCACCCGCGGTCTCTCGACCGGGCAGCAGCCGGTGGACACTGCCGCGCAAGCCAGGGAGAGCGGCTTCGTCAATGCGCTGCGCAACCGCAAGACGCGCTCGTTGTCGCTCGGCGAGCGCCAGGAAATCGCGGAACTCGCCGCCACCAAGCCGAAGATCGATCTGGATATCCAGTTCGACTACAACTCGGCCGACATCAGCAAGGGCTCCACGGCGGCGGTGCAGGAACTCGGCAAGGCGCTTTCCAACCCCGACCTGAAGGGATCGACCTTCGTGGTTTCCGGCCACACCGACGCGATCGGCGGCGAGGCCTACAATCAGGAACTCAGCGAACGCCGCGCCGATACGATCAAGAAGTACCTGACCGAGAAGTATGGCATCGCCGGCGCCAACCTCGTCACAGTCGGTTACGGCGAGAGCAAGCCGAAGGATGCGAATGTGCCGATGGACCCGACCAACCGCCGCGTTCAGGTCGTCAACATGGACACCAACAAGACCGCCTCGAAGTGAGTTCGATAAATCCCCGATCCGCCTGCCCTCGCGGCAGGCGGATTTCGTTTGCGCGGTCAAACCTGTCAGATCCAGTTCTGAAAAATCATCAGCCGGTTGAACGTCGCCATCGACGTGCCGATGAACGCCGCCGATATCGGCAGCATCGCAACGAAGCCTGCAAACCCGATCGCGACATAGACCCACAGCAGCCAGCGGGGCGTGTTGCCGCGCCTCAGCGCATAGACCAGCGCGAAGCTCGCCGTGGTCGCCGCCGGCAGGTAGTAATAAATGAAGCCCAACGTACGCGGCAGCAACGCCCAGGCGAAATACGGGCCGAAATAAAACGCCAGCACCAGAAATGCGTCCGCCCGCCGCGTCACGATCCAGTCGCGCAGGCAAACGGCGAGCGCGATCAGCGCCGGCCACAGCATCAGCGGATTGCCGAGAAGGACGACGGCGGCGATGCGATCTTCCCCGACCTTCTCGAACAGGTACCAGACCGGGCGCACCAGGAATGGCCAGGACGGCCACGAACTCATGTAGGTATGGCCCGCGATCGCTGTCGTGGTGTTATCGCTGAAGATCCGCCGCTGCGCTTCGAGAATGCTGGTAACCGACAAGCCGTAGAGCGGGACGAAGGTCGCGAGATAGACCGCGGCCGGAATCAGAACGAAGCACGCCGCGAAATGCCAAGGCCTGAAATCGGGCCAAAGGTCTGGCCGGTACCAGTCCTCGGGTCGTGCATCTGCAAATTGCGTGCGCCAGCCTTGCATCAGCCGGATCGCGGCAACGATGACCATGCATACCGCGAGCACGAACAGCCCGCTCCATTTGCAGCCGATCGACAGGCCGAAGGCGATTCCTGCGAGCGCAAACCACAGATGCGGGCGTCGCTTCCGAAAGCCGTGCATGAACGCCGCGATCGCGAACAGGCTGAAGGTGAGCGCAAAAATATCCAGCATCGCGATCCGCGATTGCACGAACAGCATCTGGTTGGAGAAGGCGAGCATGGTCGCTGCGATCGCCGGACCTTGCGCGGCAAACAGCGCCAGGCCGCCCAGATAAACCGCAACGAGGGCGAGCGATCCGAACAACACGGCCGGATAGCGCCAGCCCAGCGGGCCGTCGCCCAGCGAGTGGATCGACAGCGCGATGAGCTGTTTGGCGAGCGGCGGGTGCATCGGGTTGAGCATCGGCTGCGACATCACGGGTTCGAGCATCTGCCGCGCCGCCGGAACGTAATGCACCTCGTCGAAATAGAACTTCTCCGGCGTTGTAATGCCGACGAGCATCGCGAAATGCGCGATGACGAAGATGATTCCACCGACGATGACGCTGCGCATCACCGCTTTGGAGTGAATGGAATGTGTCTGGGATGGTGTCTTCATGGATTCGAAGCAACTAACTCACGAACAAACGGATTGCGGCGAAATTAGTGTGGGCGCAACAGATTTTCATGTCCATCACATTGAACGCAATGTGATTCCGACGTCACTAACGCACGACCCACTAAGGCCGCGCTTGTGCCATTTCTGCCACAACACTGGCGCGCGCGATCCGGTACGATGTCGGAATTGAATCGATCGGTTATTGAAATGAATTTGCGTAATTGCTTTTTGTCATTGCTTGCATTCGGCCTCGTCATTGCGCTGACCGCAGCTCCACTTTCCGCCCAGACGCGCGTTGGCGAAGCCGCCGTCGTCAAGAACGAAGTGCTCCGCGTTGCCACAGCCTCCACCACCCAGATCAAGGTCGGCGACGGGCTGGTGCGTGACGAGACCGTGCGAACGGGCTTCGATAGCGCCACACGGCTGGTGATGGCGGACAGCACCAATCTTTCGCTCGGGCCCAACGCGACGCTCAAGCTCGACCGTACCGTGTTTGACGACTCGACTCATTATCGCAACATCGCCGTGCGGTTGACGTCGGGCACATTTCGTTTCGTCACCGGTCGTTCGGACAAGGCCGCCTACAAGATCACCACGCCGCTGGCGACCATCGGCGTCCGCGGCACCACGCTCGATATCCTGTCGCAGCGCGGGCAGACCATCGTCAACCTGCAGGAAGGCGCAGCCAGCGTCTGCACGGTCAGCTTCGAATGCATCCAACTCACCAGGCCTGGCGATACCGCCATCATCACCGCGAGCGGCGGCAGGTCGACGATCAAGAAGACCAACAACCCGCCCTGGACGTTTGCCGCGACCTGCAGCGCCGCTGCGGGGCTTTGCACCACGACGCAATTTGCGGACGCGTCGCCGGTCATCCTCGATGACGGCAGCGATCCCACCGGCATGCTGTGCGGGCGCTGACGATGGCAAGCTTCACCCGTAGTCTCCTGGTATCGATAACGCTTGCGCTCTCGCTGCTCGCGGCGCAATCGGTGACGGCGCAGTCGCCTTCGCCTTCCCCCTCGCCATCGCCTTCCCCGTCGCCTTCACCCTCGCCGTCGCCGTCGCCGTCGCCGTCGCCCACACCGCTGAGCGAATGCGGTGTCGAATGCAACACCCCGACGCCGACGCCAAGCCCGAGCAACTCGCCTTTGCCGAACCCGTCTTCCACGCCGGTGCCGGAGGCTTCGCCGCTGTCGAATACGCCAACGGTCACCGGCGCCGACTCCAGCGGCAACTCGATCAACGGTCTGGCTGGGCAGCGCTTCAACCAGATGATCACCAACCGCGTGCTCGGCACGGTGCTGCTCGGCATCAACGAGCAGGTCAATTGCAACGATTGCTTCAGCGCGTTCGGCTCGGCGGGATCGTTCTCGGCCGGCATTCACGGGCGCAAGAACCTGACGCCGAATCTGTCGCTGCTGGCCGGCATCGCCTATGCCCAGTACAGCGAAGGCGGCTACAACGTCACCAGCGCACCGATTGGAGCAATTGCGCTGCGCTATGATTTCGTCGACTGGGGATCGTCGCGGCCGTTCTTCGATGTCGGCACCATCCTGTCGCCGTTCCAGAAGGTGCGTTACGCGCGCAGCTACACGACCAGCCTCGGCGCCGTGTCGCTCGAAAGCTCAACCACGAGCGAGAACTACGCAGTCTATGGCCGCGCGGGCTGGATGAGCCGGTTCTCGCCACGCGACGAAGTCGCGGCTTCCGTCGAGATCTGGCAGCTATGGCAGCGGGTCAAGGGTTACGCGGATCCCGCCGCCGCCTTCAACCCGTTCGACGCCTCGATCGCCACGGGTACCGACCGCACCAGCCTCGTCAAGGTCGGCGGACAATGGACGCATCTGTTCGGCTCAAGCGTCGAGGCCAACATCAACGGCGGATGGGTGCAATCCTTTGGCTCGAAATCCGGCATCGTCGCCACCGTGACCGGCGACGGAACCATCGTGCCGACAATCGGCAACCAGGGCTGGTTCGAATATGGCGGCCGGCTCGGCTTCCGGGTTACAAAAGGCTGGGTCGCCGACCTCTTCCTCAACGGCACCGCCGGTCCGCAACCGGTCGGCAACACGCTGCATGGCGGCGTGGGGTTGAGGATTACGTATTAGGCCAAGTAAAGGGTGGGTAAAGCGAAGCTTCCCACCATCTCTCGGCAACATGTCATCGCGAACGGTGGGCACGCTTGCGCTTTTGCCCACCCTGCGTTTCCCGGAGTTACGCCACGCCCGCGTTTACGCGGCGGCGGTGTCGGACTGCGGACAGCTAGCAGCCGCGGCATCCATCCACATCACCTCCCAGTGGTGACCATCGGGATCTTCGAAGCTGCGGCCATACATGAAGCCATAGTCCTGCTTCGGTCCGGGATCGGCGGCGCCTCCGGCGCGCTCCGCCTTGCCGACCATATCGTCCACCGCGTCGCGGCCGTCGGCGGAAAGGCAGATCAGGACCTGGCTGGAGGTCTTCGCGTCCGCGATCTTTTTTGAGGTGAACTGGCGATATTTGTCGTGAGTCAGCAGCATGACGTAGATGGTGTCGGAAATGACCATGCAGGACGCGGTCTCATCGGAGAATTGCGGGTTCTTCTCGGCGCCGATCGCCTGGTAGAACGCGGTAGAACGGGCGAGATCGCTGACCGGGAGATTGACGAAGATCATTTTGGCCATAATCGGGTTCCTTCTTCGAGGGGCTCGAGCCAAGGACGGACGCGCGAAGGCGGGTCCGACATACCCCTTCAAATTATTTTGAGGCGCCGGGACGCCGCGCCGGCAGCGCAATCCGCTGGCAAATGCCGCTACCGGCCCTTGAATTCGGGCTTGCGCTTCTCAGAGAACGCCTTGACGCCTTCCTTAAGGTCTTCGCTCTCCCGTACCGGGTCGAGCAACCTGCGCACCTCGGCTACCGTCTCCAGCGGTCCCTTCGGCATGGCGTCGCGGGCGAGCTTCTTCAATGCCTGGACGACGAGCGGTGCTGCGGCGGCGATCTTTGCCGCCATCGCCTGGGCTTGCACGATGTGCTGGCCTTTCGGCACCACCTTGTTGACGAAGCCGATCTGGTAGGCGCGCTCCGCGGACATCTCCTCGCCGACCAGCAGGAATTCCATCGCGATCTTGTGCGGCATTCGCGACAGCACCGACGAGACGCCGCCGCCGGTGGTGCCGACTTTCACTTCAGGGTAGCTGAAGCGCGTCGTCTCTGATGCCACGCACATGTCGGCCATCTGGACGATCACGAAGCCGCCGCCGACCACCCAGCCGGACGTGGCGGCGATCACCGGCTTGTCCAGTTCGACGCCAAGGCCTGGCACCGCCCGCCACATATCGGCCGGAAAATCCCGCACGTCGGCGCCGACGCAAAAATAGGCTTCCTCGGCAGAAGCGAGCACCGCAACGCGATCGTCGCTGTCGCGAAAACGCAACCACGCATCGCGCAGCTCGTTACACAGCGCGGGATTGAGGGCGTTATGCGCAGAAGCGCGATCCATCGTGATCGTGGCGACGTGGCCACTGCTCTCGTAGCGAACAAGCGTCATGGGATTTCCTCAAAGCCGATGCCGGTGCCGGGCAGCGTTCCGATCGTCACTTCTTCTCGGCGGGATCGCGATGCACGGGATCGACCCACAGAACGGTCTCCGGCTTTTCTACCGGCTCGATGTCGAGATTGATCGCGACCGCCTCGCCGTCGCTACGCACCAGCACACATTCCAGCACTTCGTCGCGGCTGGCGTTGATCTCCTGGTGCGGTACGTAAGGAGGAACGAAAATGAAATCGCCGGGGCCAGCTTCCGCAGTGAATTGCAGTTGCTCGCCCCAGCGCATCCGCGCCTTGCCCTTGACGACAAAGATGATGCTTTCGAGATGGCCGTGATGGTGCGCGCCGGTCTTCGCGTCTGGCCGGATGGTCACGGTGCCCGCCCATAATTTCTGGGCGCCGACGCGGGCGAAATTGATCGCGGCCTTGCGGTCCATGCCGGCGGTCGACGGCACGTTGGGATCGAGCTGGTTGCCGGGAATGACGCGGACGCCGTCATGCTTCCAGCGCTCGGCATCGCCGTGCGAATGATCGTGGTCGTGGGGATGGGTGTGATCGTGAGTGCCGCTCATCTTGTTGCTTTCCGAGAATATTGTGTAGCTCAGGCTACATAAAACCGTGATCGCAAACCAGCCAAATCGAGGAACTTTAGCGGTCCGTGACGCGTTGTCCTGGCGAAGTTCAACACCTCAAAAGGAGTATTCTGATGGGTGCCACCACCGACAAGATCAAGGGCGCAACCAACGAGGCCATCGGCAAGGCCAAGCAGGGCATCGGTGAAGCCACCGGTTCCGATCGCCTCCAGGGCGAAGGCGTGATCCAGGAAGTGAAGGGCAAGACCCAGAAAGCCGTGGGCGACGCCAAGCAGGCCGCCAAGGATACCGCGAACGAGGCGGCGGCTGCTGTGAACAAGAATCTCTGATCATTGCGACGCGATTGGTGAGAATGGAAAGACCGGTCCTTGGGGACCGGTCTTTTTTCATTTCTTGTCATCGCCGCCGGACATTCACCTCTTGGCTTGCGGTATCAAAGACGTGGATGCGCGGAAGGCCCGGCATGATACGACAAAATCCCCTGCCCGCTTCGGCGACTATTTAACCGCCAGCAATTCGACGTCGAACATCAGCGTCGCATTGGGCGGAATGACGCCGCCGGCGCCGCGCGCGCCGTAGCCGAGCGCAGGCGGAATGATCAGCGTGCGCTTGCCGCCGACATTCATCGAGCCGACGCCTTCGTCCCAGCCCGCGATCACCTGACGCTGACCGATCTTGAACTCGAACGGCTCGTTGCGGTCGACGGAGGAGTCGAATTTCTTGCCCTTCTGGCCATTCTCGTAGAGCCATCCCGT
>PNLC01000060.1 GCA_013822885.1 Bradyrhizobium sp. | reverse complement strand
CACGGCCGAAGAACTCGGCGGCGCCTCGGTGCACGCGACGCGCTCCTCGATTGCGGACGGCGCATTCGACAACGACGTCGAGACGCTGCTGCAGATGCGCAGGCTGATCGACTTCCTGCCGTCCAACAACACCGACGGCGTGCCGGAATGGCCGAGCTTTGACGACATCGAGCGCGTGGACATGTCGCTGGATACGCTGATCCCCGACAATCCGAACAAGCCCTACGACATGAAGGAATTGATCGGCAAGGTCGTGGACGAGGGCGACTTCTTCGAAATCTCGGAGACCTTTGCCAGGAACATCATCACCGGTTTCGGCCGCATCGCCGGCCGCACGGTGGGCTTCGTCGCCAACCAGCCGATGGTGCTGGCCGGCGTGCTCGACTCAGATGCGTCACGCAAGGCCGCGCGCTTTGTCCGCTTCTGCGACGCCTTCAACATCCCGATCGTGACCTTCGTCGACGTCCCGGGCTTCCTGCCGGGCACCGCCCAAGAGTATGGCGGCCTGATCAAGCACGGCGCCAAACTGCTATTCGCCTATTCCCAATGCACTGTGCCGCTGGTGACCGTCATCACCCGCAAGGCCTATGGCGGCGCATTCGACGTGATGGCGTCCAAGGAAATCGGTGCCGACATGAACTACGCTTGGCCGACCGCGCAGATCGCCGTGATGGGCGCCAAGGGCGCGGTGGAAATCATCTTCCGCTCAGACATCGGCGACGCCGAGAAGATCGCGGCGCGGACGAAGGAATACGAAGACCGTTTCCTGTCCCCCTTCATCGCCGCCGAACGCGGCTACATCGACGACGTCATCATGCCGCACTCGACACGGAAGCGGATCGCGCGTGCACTGGCGATGCTGAGGGACAAGAAGGTCGAAATGCCGGCGAAGAAGCACGATAATTTGCCGCTATAGACGGTGCGTAGGGTGGGTTAGGCGAAGCCGCAACCCACCGGCCGAGCCATCCACGCATCGAGACCATGGTGGGTTACGCTTCGCTAACCCACCCTACAGGCTAACCTGACCCATATGCTGTTGGCCTCACGCAGCCGACCGCTTGGTCGGGCAGCGTGATCCGATATTCAATCGTCGCAATAGATCTGAAAATCGACCTTGCGATCCACAGGCCGTTTTCCGCTTGCCGGGCAGTTGTGCGTGGCTGTCTCTGGGTTTTCTGGTTGGCCGGGCGTCAGCTCCCCGCAGCTTGCTGTTCGCTTTGGAGTCTTGCCGCGGTTGGGCGGCAATGGTCGAAGTCGTTGCTGTAGCGAGCAGCAAGGGCGCGGCCGGCGGCCCGGCTTCGCGTGTTGCCGGTGATGCGCTGGATTCGACGTACCAGCGAGCAAGCGCGTCTGATCTGATGCTTGACCTTGGCGGCGCGTCATCGAGCATGGCAACTGGAACCTCCGGCTCGGCCGGTTTTGCGTCTGCTGCGAGGACGGCGCGTGGCGTCTCGATGACGGCGGGTCGTGGCGTCTCCGTCAGGACGGGCTGTGGTGGCTGAACCAGGGTTGCCGACCCTGTTGTCCCGGCCGCGGCCGATGGACCGTATGAGTCCGCCGTGATCGACAGGGTGACGCCGGTCGCAAACAGCACCGCCAATGCCAGCCACATGATCGTTTGCTTCATTTGCCGCTTTCCCGAGGCCCATCAAAGAAAAAATCCGCCGTATCCCCCGAGTGCGGGAGCGACGGCACCAGCAGCTTCAAAATCAATTCGGGCTGGTTAGAGGCCAACTGATGGCGCTGGAGGGTCGACCTCGGGGCAAGCGTCTTGCGGTCGAGATCGGGCATCCCGACTGCGCGCGGCGTGGTGCTCCACGAGCAATCAGGGTACGGCGGGCGACCTGTCGCGCCGAAGTTCGGAGACCCAAGGCGGACATCTCGATACGCTTACGACGAGGCAGCAGCCTTATCCGGCAACAGCGGGACAAAATCGATTTCACCGACGCCTTGCAGATTCAGAAACGTGAGCGAGGTCGTGCCGCCGTTGGTAACCAGATGCGGGCGCGTCGGCCTGACGACATAGACTTCGCCCGGCTTCAGGTCCGCCTGCTCTTTCGGATCCTGCAGGAACAGCCGCATATGGCCTTCCAGAACGTAGAAAGTATCGGAGATATGGCTGTGGGTGTGCCACGGCACCTTCTGCTGGGCCGAGAGTTGCAACTCCAAAATGCGAAAACCGCGACGCGTTGCGTGCTCGGCACGACGCTCGACTTCATAAAGGTGGCTGGCGTCCTTGAGTGGCTGCGGCTGGCTCATGACGGCTCCCTTCGGATGATCCGCCCCATCGCGTGGTGATGCGGCGCCATGATAGCCCGCCATTCATCAAACAAACAGAGGAGGTCAACCGCCGCTCACTCCATCTCGCTCCGCTTTTGCTGCTCGCCTTCACGCAGTCTTTGCGCGATCGCGGTTCGACGTGGGATCAGCGCGGCTTCGTCCGCGAACCGCTGCGCGAGGTCATTGTGATAATCCTGCACGACGTCGAGCACGGCTTCCCTGGCGAGCCTGCGATGGTATTCGGCCAGATACCGGTGCAGGTCTGCGAGTTCTTCGTTGGTCATGGGCGTGTCGGCCATAATGCCGGAATATACCGCAACCTATTGATCCCGCGCCAGCTTTCAGCGGCCAAAATGCCGCCAGGCTTGACCGGCCCGGCTGTTTCGGGGCGGGCTGTCGAGGTGCCGTGCCGGAACGCTATCAGGGATTTATGACGTCTTCCGGACCGCTACCCGACGCTGGCGGCCCGGCAGCGTTAACCATTCATTAACCATGCCGGGCCTAGCCTTCCGTCACTACCCGGTCATCTTCAGCCGATTCCCGCCCGGTCGTTCTAGGAGAACAGCCGATGCCTGTTGAGTATCTCACCTATGCTGCCCTCGGCGACCGCCTCAATATTTCGCCCGCCGCGGCCCGCTCGCTTGCCCGCCGTCTCCTGCTGCCGCGCTCGCTTTCGGACGATGGCAAGGCCCTGGTGAGCATCGATCTCGCCGAAGTCAGGCATACGCCCCATCCGCCAAGCCATCGCCAGGCGGGAAACATCGCCCTGTTGGCGGCACAAATAGAGGCATTGCAGGCGGAGAACGCGCGGCTCGAAGCCAGCGCAGCCGGCCACCGCGCCGATTACGAGCGCGAACGCGAGCGTGCCGATCGGCTGATCGGCGAGTTGCTGCATGCGGCTGCCGAGACCACGGCGGCCAAGGCGGCGATGGCCCGGCTCGAAGGCGAATTGGCCGCGCTGCGGGCCGGTACCCGAACGGTGGCCCCGACTGACAGCCAGGGCCCTCGCCGGCTGGGTAGTCTGGCCGCGACTCTGGTAGAAGCAGACCGAAAGGCTGCCGCCCGTGGGTAACAATCCCTGTTCCCACCTTCCGCAGCCTGGTGCAGCAACCGTGGGACAAGGATCACTGGCATGACCGATATCCGCGAACTGACGGCGCGCATTATCGTGTTCGGGGTCGGCGGCGCCGGCGGCAATGCCGTCAACAACATGATCGAGGCCGGGCTGGAGGGCGTCGACTTCATCGTCGCCAATACCGACGCCCAGGCGCTCATCAGTTCAAGGGCCAGGCGCGTCATCCAGTTGGGCACCCAGGTGACCGGAGGCCTTGGCGCCGGTGCGCAGCCTGAAGTAGGGCGTGCGGCAGCGGAAGAGGCCATCGACACGATCCGCGATCATCTGGCCGGCGCGCACATGGTGTTCATCACCGCCGGCATGGGTGGCGGTACCGGCACCGGCGCTGCGCCCGTCATCGCCAGGGCTGCGCGCGAGCTTGGCATTCTCACCATCGGTGTCGTCACAAAACCGTTCCAGTTCGAGGGCCAGCGCCGCATGCGCTATGCGGAGGCCGGCATCGCCGAACTGCTGAAGATGGTCGACACCCTGCTGATCATCCCGAACCAGAACCTGTTCCGGGTGGCCAGCGAAAAGACCTCGTTCGCCGATGCCTTCGCCATGGCCGATCAGGTGCTGTACTCGGGCGTGGCCTGCATCAGCGACCTCATCGTCAAGGAAGGCCTGATCAATCTCGATTTCGCCGACGTTCTTTCGGTCATGCGCGAGAAGGGCAAGGCGATGATGGGCAGGGGCGAGGCATCCGGCGAGAAGCGCGTTCTCAACGCCGCTATTGCTGCGATTTCCAATCCCCTGATCGAGGATCCCTCGATCAAGCGCGCCAGCGGTCTCATCATCTCCATCACCGGCGGCAATGACCTGACGCTGTTCGAGGTTGACGAAGCCGCGACCCGCATTCGCGACGAGGCCGACAAGGACGCCAACATCATCGTCGGCGCGACGTTCGATCCAAGCCTCCAGGGTGTCGTCCGCGTCTCGGTGGTGGCGACCGGCATCGACAATCTCGGCACGGCGCGCCAGCCGCAGCAGGCCGACGGCATGCTCACCGATCTTGCCGGCAGGCTGAGCAACGACCGCCGTCGCACGGCCGACCGGATCGAGCGTGCGGCCCCGCCGCCGCAATTCGAGAGCGCGCCGCTTCGCCCCGCAGCACGGGTTCCCGCCCCGCAGCGCCTCGATCCCTATGGCCGCGCCGCTCCTGCCCGCAACCCGGTGGAGGAGAAAGTGATCGATATCCCGTCCTTCCTCGGCCGCAAGGCAAACTGAGCAGAACGTGCGGCGCCTCTCAGCGCCGCGCCATCGGCCTCACTTCATCCCGGTGCAACTCGCATAGAACGTCGTGGTGGCCGGCCAGTCCGAGAACATGCCGCGGATGCCGACCTGCTTTGCCAGCACGTCGAGCACCGTGAGTGTGTCGCCGTCACGGTCGATCGCTGACTTGACCGAGCGGTGATAGAAGCCGCCGCCCTTGTGCAGCGGGCCGTCGCGCTCCAGCGACCAGCCGATCAGGTCGAGGCCGGCGGCTTTGGCGGCCTTGGCGTATTCGGAGGGGACGATTTCCTTGCGCTCGTTCAGCGCCAGCATGGTCCAGATCGGTGGCGCCAGGATTCTCACGCCTTGCGCCTTCAACTCCGCCATCGAGGGCTTCCAGGTTTCGAGCTTGCCGGGATCAAGACCCTGCTTCTCGTAGCGGTCCTCGAGATAGACGGCTTGTGCGCCGAACGCGGGCTCGGTCCTGATCCAGAACAGGACGTCGGCGAGATTGAAACTCTGGGCGAATACCTGCTCGGGCGGAATGCCGGCCTTCTTGTAGGCGTCCAGCATCTGGGCGGCGTATTTCTCCTGGGTGTAGTCGCCGTCGAACGGCATCGGCACCTCGGGCGCCTTCAGTTCCGGCGTGAACTTCGCGCCCATGCTTTTGATCAGCGCGATGCTCTCGTCGTGCGTCATCAGCGTGCCGGCGTTGGCGTAAAGGTCAGTGCGCCAGCGCGGCGTGCCGTTCTGGTATTCCTCCGGTGTCTTCGCATCGGAATTGAAGCCGTCCATCTTCGCGGCGAGCGTCCTGAATTCCGCCAGCGTGATGTCGGAGGTGCAGCATTTTGCCGACGCCTTCTTGCCGGTGGCGGGGTCGGCCGGGCTGAACGCCTGTGTGCACTTGGCCGCCAGCGCCGGCACCGACAGGATGTTGGTCGTGGTGTGCAGGTCGCATTGCGAATGCCGGCAGACCAGTTCGCGGTCCTTTGTGAACGTCACGTCGCATTCGATGATGCCGGTGCCCATGCGGGCGGCAGCGATGTAGGATTCGCGGGTGTGCTCGGGAAACTCCAGCGCCGCACCGCGATGGCCGATGGAAAAATCGGTCTTGCGGAAGGGGCCGGTGCACTGGGCAAGCTGCATCTTCAGCGGCCCGTCTTTCATCTTGTCGACCAGGTAAAACGGCCGCGGCCCGATCTGCGGCTCGCGGGGCAAAGCAACATCCTGCGCCGCGGCGGGCAGCATCGTGGCGAGGGACAGGAGCGCGGTCAGCACGGAGCGATGGCGGGCAGGCATGGGTGGTTCCTCGGATGACGCGTTGCGCGAGGCCTTGATATCACGGAGCATGTGACAGTTGCGTGTTGGATATTGTGTTGGTCGTGTAGGGTGAGCAAAGCGCAGCGTGCCTACCATCCATCAATGAAAATTCGAGGGAGAATGAAATGCCTGCAGCCTTTTTCGTCGTTCGCGCCACCGTATCAGATCCGGGCAAACGCCAGGCGTTCGACGCCTGGTATTCGCGCGAGCATTTGCCGGACGCCGTGAAATCGTTCGGCGCCGTGAAGGCGTGGCGCTACTGGAGCCTCACCGAGCCATCGCTGCATCACGCGATGTATCAATTTGCCGATCAGGCAGCGCTTGATCGCGCCATGGAAGGCCCGCACCTGAAGCGCCTGATCGACGACTTCAACCGCGACTGGCCCGACGTGACGCGCACGCGCGAGTCGCTGGTGCTGGCGGAAGAACTCGTCGCGTAGCCATAGCGTTTTTCGAGCGAAGTGGATGCCGGTTCGCGTTAAGAAAACGCGTCAAAACAAGAATCTCGCACCGGACAAACCGCGGCCACAAAGCTGAACGCGCAGTTCAGCGGCCATTCATCTGACCGCATCGACACTCTCTTCCTCGCATCAGCCAAACGGGGAGGAGACGTCATGGAACGCCGGGACTTTCTGAAACTCGCGCTTGGATTTGTTGCCGGCGGTGCGGCGCTCGCTGCCAGCGCGCAGGCGGCGCCGCTGATGCCTGCTCCGCTCGCCGATGGCGGCAAGCCTCCCGCCGGTCCGGATGCCCGGCCTGCCGTGACATCGGGCGATGAAGTCGATCGCCTCACGCCCGAAGAAGTGCGCTGGGGCCGTGGCCGTCATCGCGGCTGGGGCCGCCGTCGTTGGGGCTGGCGCCGCAGGTACTGGCGCCGCCGCAGGTACAGGTCTTGGGGCTGGCGTCGCCGCCACTGGCGTCGTCGTCGCCGCCGCTACTGGCGTCGCCGTTACTGGTGATCAGCGCCAGATCGAGGGCAGGGGCTGCCGTGCATTCCCTGCCTTCCCTGGTGCGTGATTTGATCTTTGGAATCGCTCTGGCGGCGTTCAACCAACACCGCAAAAAAGACGCGGCAAAAAAAAGCCCCGCATCGCGCGGGGCTCTTGTCTAAATCCAGAACTTACCAGCCGCGGCAGCGTCCATTGCGCCACACGGTGCCGTAGGGGCACACACGCGGGCCGGGCCGCACCACGACGACGGAGGGAGCCGGGCGTACCACGACGACCGGGGCAGGGCGAACCACGACGGCCCTGCGCATGGGCTGGCAGCCGCCATAGGGTCCGCGATACCAGCCGGGGCCGCATCCGCCCGCGGCGTGCGCGGCGCTGAAGCTGGCAAGCGTGCCCGCGACCAAAACTGCTGCTGCGAAAAGGCTTTTCATATTTTCTCCCGTTGATGGCCGTCAGGTGGCACGGATGGAACCTAGGCACGCAGACCTGAATGGAACATGAATATGCCCGGTATCGTGAAATGCGTGCCCCGCTTGGTCTGCGCTGGCGGCCTGATAGTTCAAGACGTCGGAATTAATCCGGGCCGTTGCCGAACAGCGCCGCGAAGCGCTTCTCGCCGGTGCGGCTGAAATTGACGACGCGGCTGCCGGGCGCGGCATCGCGCGCGGCCCAGTTCAGTTCGGTGAAGCGGTTCATCACGGCAGCCCCCAGCGTGCCGGCAAGGTGGTGGCGCCGTTCGCTCCAGTCGAGGCAGGCCTTGCAGACAGGCCTTCGCGGGTGAGCCAGCGCATCGGCATCGATCTGCAGCGCGCTTGCCAAAAAGCGCTTGCCTTCGCCGGTGAGTTCGATGGTCTGCTTGCTCTGCCGGACCAGCCGCTGCGACTTCATGCTGTCGAGCATCTGCACGCCGAGATCGCCGGCGAGGTGGTCGTAGCAGATCCGCGCGCGGCGCAGCTCCGGCTCCTTCGGCCCCGTCCGCACCCGCGTGTGACCGGCGCGCTCGGCCAGGCCCGCCAGTCCCTCCAGCACGCCGGCGACATCGGGACCGGTGAGGCGGTAGTAGCGATGGCGGCCCTGCTTTTCCGGTTCGATCAGCCCGCCGGCCTCGAGCTTGGCGAGATGCGAGCTCGCAGTCTGCGGCGTGATCCCGGCCTGCTGCGCCAGTTCGCTCGCGGTCAGCGCGCGGCCGGTCATCAGCGCGGTCAGCATGTTCGCGCGCGCGGGATCTCCCACCAGCGAAGCGACCACGGCGATGTCAGGGCCTGCTTTCATAGTTCGATGGTAGCCGAAGCATTGTGGTAGGGCAAGCGGGTATTAATGATCGAAGCAACAGGCTCGTCATTGTGAGGAGCGCAGCGACGAAGCAATCCATGTCTCAGCTTGCGGCGCGATGGATTGCTTCGCTGCGCTCGCAATGACGGGGAAACATCGGAGCTAACGCAATGACCATCACCGTTTTCATCCGCTACCAGCTCGATCCGTTCAAGCGTGCGATGTTCGAGGCGTATTCGAAGAACTGGCTCACCATCATCCCGAAATGCGGCGGCGACCTGATCGGTTACTGGATGCCGCACGAGGGCACCAACAACATCGCCTTCGCGCTGATCTCGTTCGACAGCCTTGCGGCCTATGAAAGCTACCGGGCGCGGTTGCGCGCAGACAAGGAAGGCAAGGCCAATTTTGAATTTGCCGAGCAGAACCAGTTCATCCTGACTGAAGAGCGGACGTTCCTGCGCAAGGTCGTGGCGTGAAGCGCTGGCAGAAGGGGCGCTGCGCCACTATGTTCGCGGCGCAAACAAACAAGGAAGGAAGCGACCATGCTGACAACTGCTGACAAGCGCGCCGCATTCAGGAAATTGCACGAGAGCGGATGCTTCATCATCCCCAATCCGTTCGATGTCGGCAGCGCAAAAGCCTTGCAGCATCTCGGCTTCAAGGCGTTGGCGTCGACCAGCGCCGGCTTTGCATGGACCATCGGCAAGCCCGATAACCGCATCACCGTCGATGACGTCTGCACGCATCTCGCCGCGATCTGCGCGGCGGTCGATATCCCCGTCAATGCCGATTTTGAGGACGGCTTTGCGCACGAACCGGACAAGGTCGGCGCCAATGTCGCGCGCGCCGTCAAGACCGGCGTGGCCGGCCTTTCGATCGAGGACTTTACCGGCGACAGCGCAAAGCCGCTGTTCGACCGTGCGCTCGCAGTCGATCGGATCAGGGCGGCGCGCCAGGCGATCGATGCCGACAGTAGCGGCGTCCTGCTCACCGGCCGCTGCGAAGCGTTCCTGCGCGGGCAGAAGGATATGAAACTCGTGATCGACCGGCTCACGGCCTACGCCGAAGCCGGTGCCGATTGCCTCTATGCGCCGGGCATCGCGACCGCAGAGGAGATTTCCACCGTGGTGAAAGCGGTGCACCCAAAGCCCGTCAATCTCCTGGTCGGCGCGGCGGGACCATCGCTGAAGGACGCAGGCGCTCTCGGCGTCCGCCGCATCAGCGTCGGCGGCGCGCTGGCGCGGATGGCGTGGACCGGCTTTATGAAGGCATCGAAGGAGATGGCGGAGCAGGGGACGTTCGGCGAATTCGCCAACGGCTACCCCGGCGGCGAACTCAACAAGATGTTCGGCTAGCTAGCGTGGGCACAAAATAGCAGCGGGCCAACCAGGCCCGCTGCGCGTGATGTTCAGATCAACTGTTACTGCTTGGCGCGATCAGCCTCGGAGCCGGTCGGGTTCTGTGCAGGCGCCGTCGGGCGGCTGGTCGCCGCGCCCGTGGTCGTTCCAGGCTCGTTGTTGCTGCGCGGCGTCACGTCACGCATGCCGGGAGGCACTGCCGGATTGGCCGGCGACGTCTGCTGCGCCGTCTGGCTGGGCGGCGTGGTGCCGGCGTTGTTCACACTGGTATTGTTCAGGCCATAGAATACGGCACCCAGAACGACGGCGATGGCGAGCGCAAACATCGCGACCTTGGCGCCGCTGGCAGGGCCCTCGGCGAGTTCGGGATCGGCCTGCAACTCGTTGTCGAGACTGTTGATGCGCGCCTGATGCCGCATTTCCTCTTCGCTCAGGCCCGGGCGAGTGGGATCGTTCGGATTGGGTTGGTATGCCATGAAAGTGTTCCTCCTGTAGCGCCCCAGATAAGTGCGTAGACAATGGCTGGCGCGCGCGGATGTTCCGCGCCAAAGTTGCAGGGCGTTCATGATGGAACCGGTGATTCCCGGTTCCCGACGATATCTGCAATGCGAGGATGCGATGTGGAGCCTGCCGCCGAGCGATACCGTGCTGCACCTGCTCACCTATGTGGCGCTGGCGTCCAATGCGATGACGGCCGCGCTCGCCGCAGGCAGGCGCAGCATGGATTGGGCCGGCGTCTGCATGCTTGGCTGCATTACCGCGCTCGGTGGCGGGACCATCCGCGACGTGCTGCTCGGGCACTATCCGCTGGTCTGGGTACAGAACCCGTCCTATCTCGGGCTCACCGCGGTGGCGGCGTTTTTGACCATCCTGATCGCGCGGCACGTGCACCGGCTCAACGTCGCGTTTCTGGTGCTCGATGCGATCGGGCTCGTGGTGTTCACCATCGCCGGCTGCGATGTCGCCTGGCAGATGAATGCGTCGCTGCCGATCGTGATCGTGGCGGGCATGATCACCGGCTGCGCCGGCGGCGTGCTGCGCGATATCCTCTGCAACGACGTGCCGCTGCTGTTTCGCGCCGAACTCTACGCCAGCGTCTCCGTGGTGACGGGGCTGTTCTATGCCACCGCCTTCGGGCTCAAGCTCAATGACGAACTCTGGACCGCGCTGACCTTCGTGCTCGGCCTGACGCTGCGGCTGTTGGCAATCCGCTACAAATGGGAAATGCCGAAATTCGTGTTCAGCGGCGATCAGCGCTGAGACTTAACGGGCGACTGCCGGCAGATCCTTCAGGTAGACCGCGATGGCGCGGGCATCCGCATCGCTGGTCTTCGGCGGCGAGTTGACCGCGACTTTCGACATCAGTTCGTCGGCATGGCTCTTTCCGTTGCGGCCGTTCTGCAGATACGTGGCGATGTCTTCCACGCTCCAGGATTTCACTCCGCTGTTCGGGGCCGCATCGAGCCGCGGCGCCAACACGCCCTGCACGAGGTTGCCGCCGAGGGCTTCGTCACGCCTGTCGGCGCCGAACATGTTCTTCGGCGTATGGCAGGCGCCGCAATGGCCGGCGCCCTCGACCAGATAGCGGCCTCTGTTCCATTCCGCGCTCTTCTGCTGGTCCGGCATGATGATGCCCGGTTTGAAGTACAGCCAGTTCCAGCCGCGCATCACGACGCGATAGTTCAGCGGCCAGCGCAACTCGGGTGCGCGCGGTGCATTTTGGACCGGCGTGAGCGTCGCCAGGTAAGCACGGATGGCGAGAATGTCCTGGCGCGTCAGCCTGGTGAAATTCGGGTAGGGGAATGCCGGGTAATAGCGCGAGCCGTCGGGCGCGGTGCCGAACCGTAGTGCGCGGTAGAAATCGTCGGCGCTCCAGGCGCCAAGGCCGGTATCGCGGTCCGGCGTCAGGTTGAGCGAGTAGACGCCGCCGAACGGCGTGTCGATCCGCTTTCCCCCCGCGAACGGCTTTGCGGGATCGGCGGTGTGGCAGCTTGCGCAGCCGCTAGCCTCCGTCAGCGCCTTGCCGCGCGCGATGTCCTCCGCCGTCGGCTCCTCCTTGAGCTGGGCATGTGCGCTGCCGATGGCGAACGCAGTGCACAAAAGCAAGCCGGCGAGAATCGTCCGCATGTTGTCCCTGCACCCATTGGCCACTTCGGGCGTTATAGCGTGAAGCGGCGCGCGTGGCGACGTCATGCCATTTCGCCGCGGGGCGGGCCGACGACACAAACCGAAAAGGGGTGGCGCCATTCCCGGTACGAAGTTGCGATCTTTGAAAGCTTGGCTCCATTGCCGAGATTTGTGGTGCGCGGCGCGGAAAATCCGACATAGACTGGTTCTAACAAGTTCAGATGCCTAGATAAAAGGCGTCGCCTTGATCAAGGCTCAAGAGGCAACGAGGGCTAAATGGGAATCAACCAGGGTCCAATCAGTCTCGATCAGAAATACACGCAAGGGTCCGGCCACATCTTCCTGACCGGGATTCAGGCGCTGGTCCGCCTGCCGATGGCGCAGATCCGCCGCGACCGCGCCGCAGGGCTGAACACCGCAGGCTTCATTTCCGGCTACCGCGGATCGCCGCTCGGCGGCTACGATCAGCAGCTGTTCGCCGCCCGCAAGCACCTCGACGAATACAACATCAAGTTTCAGCCCGGCGTGAACGAGGACCTTGCGGCGACCGCGGTCTGGGGCTCGCAGCAGCTCAGCCTGTCGCCCGGCGCCAACTATGATGGCGTGGTCGGCATCTGGTACGGCAAGGGTCCCGGCGTCGATCGCTGCGGCGACGTGTTCCGTCACGCCAACACCGCGGGCTCGGCGAAGAACGGCGGCGTCCTTTGTCTCGCCGGCGACGACCACGGCGCCAAATCCTCCACCGTCCCGCATCAGTCGGACCACGCCTTCATCTCGGCGCTGATGCCTTATCTCTACCCCTCCAGCATTCACGAGATGATCGAGATGGGCCTTCTGGGTATCGCGATGTCGCGCTACTCTGGCTGCTGGGTCGGTATGAAGGTGATCACCGAGACGGTGGAGACCACCGCCGAGATCGACCTGTCAGACGAGATGACGCCCTTCGTCATCCCGACCGATTTCGAGATGCCGCCGGGCGGACTCAATCTGCGCTGGCCCGATGACCGCTACGCGCAGGACCTGCGTCTGCAGGACTACAAGGGCTATGCCGCGATCGCCTTTGCGCGCGCCAACAAGATCAACCGCATCACGATGGATTCGCCGAATGCCCGCTACGGCATCATGGCATCCGGCAAGAGCTACGAGGACATCCGCCAGGCGCTGCGCGAACTCGGGATCACCGAGGAGGTCGCCGCCAAGATCGGACTTCGTCTCTACAAGATCGGCATGCCCTGGCCGCTGGAGCCGGAAGGCGTGCGGCAGTTCGCCGTAGGCCTCGAGGAAATCTTCATCGTCGAGGAGCGCCGCGAGATCGTCGAAAATCAAGTCAAGCAGGAGCTGTTCAACTGGCGCGACGACGTCCGCCCGCGCATCGTCGGCAAGATGGACGATCACGACAAGCGCTTTCTGACTTTCGCCGCCGAACTCAGCGTGGCCTCGCTGGCCAGTTCGCTGACCGAGCGCCTGCTTCGACTTAATCTCAACCCCGAAGTCGCAGCGATGCTGCGCGCCAAGGCCGACTGGTTCAATGGCCGGCAGGCGACCCAGATGCAGGCGGTCGCACCCGTCACCCGCACGCCGTATTTCTGCTCGGGCTGCCCGCACAACACCTCGACCAAGGTGCCGGAAGGCAGCCGCGCCTTTGCCGGCATCGGCTGTCACTTCATGGCGCTGTGGATGGACCGCTCGACCGAGACCTACACCCATATGGGAGGCGAGGGCGTGCCGTGGGTCGGCGTGGCGCCATTCACGAAGGAAGAGCACGTGTTCGCCAATCTCGGCGACGGCACCTACTTCCATTCCGGCAGCCTCGCGATCCGTCAGTCGGTCGCCTCGGGCGCCAATATCACCTACAAGATCCTCTACAACGATGCGACCGCCATGACCGGCGGCCAGCATGTCGACGGCGAATTGTCGCCGCAGCAGATCACCTTCCAGCTTCACGCCGAAGGCATCCGCGA
>PNLC01000059.1 GCA_013822885.1 Bradyrhizobium sp. | reverse complement strand
TTCTTCTATCGCGGCTTCAACGCGGTCTATAACCGCGTCGAGGCCTGGTACAGCCGGCTGATCAGCCGTCTGGTCGCGCACAGCAGTATTTCCGTCATCTGCGCGCTGCTCCTGATCGCCATCGCCGGCTACGGCCTGTCGCGGGTGCCGACCGGCTTCATTCCGATCGAGGACCAGGGCTATTTGCTCGTCGCCGTACAACTGCCTGACGGCGCGGCGCTCGATCGTACCCAGCGCGTGCTGACCCGCGTTAGCGATATAACCGGCAAGGCCCCGGGCGTCGACCAGGTGATCACCATCGCCGGCATCTCCGCGCTCGATAACTCGTCCAGCCTCGCGAACGGGGGTGTCGCCTATCTGATCCTGAAAGAATGGAGCGCGCGCGGCAAGGGTGAGGATCTGCGGTCGCTGTTCGTCGGATTGAACGAGAAGCTCTCGGTCATCGACGAGGCGCGGATCCTGGTGGTGCCGCCGCCGCCGATCCAGGGCATCGGCAACGCCGCGGGCTTTGCGATGCAGGTCCAGCTCCGCGACGGCAATACCGACTTCGGCAAGCTGCAGGCGATCACCAGCGCGATCGTCGCCAATGCGTCGTCGCAGAGCGCGCTGCAACGGGTGAGTTCGCCGTTCCGTTCGATGGTGCCGCAGTACGACATCGAGGTGGACCGGATCAAGACCGAGACGCTGCATGTCACGACTGACCAGATCTTCTCGACGCTGTCGTCCTACATGGGTTCGACCTTCGTCAACCAGTTCAACAAGTTCGGCCGCACCTTCCAGGTCTATGCGCAGGCGGACGCGCAATTCCGCCTGACGCCGGGCGACATCCAGAACATGATGGTGCGCAACAGCAATGGCGACATGATCCCGCTCGGCACGGTCGCCAAGATCACGCCGGCGGTCGGCCCGTCGCTGATCAGCCTGTACAATCTCTATCCTGCCGCAACCGTCATCGGCCTGCCGGCCACCGGCTACAGTTCCGGCCAGTCGATGAAGCTGATGGAGGAGATCGCCGAAAAGACCCTGCCGCCGGGCACCGGCTTCGAGTGGACGGCGATGTCGTACCAGGAGAAGGTCGTCGGCGGGCAGATCTACTGGGCGTTCGGCCTTGCGCTGCTGCTCGTCTATCTCGTGCTGGCCGGGCAATATGAAAGCTGGCTGGCGCCAATCTCGGTCATCCTGGCGGTGCCGCTGTCCCTGCTCGGGCCGATGATCGTGCTGACGGGGCTGCGGATCGAGAACAATCTCTATACCCAGATCGGCATCATCCTGCTGATCGCGCTGTCGGCCAAGAACGCCATCCTGATCGTCGAGGTGGCGCTCGAACTGCACGTGCGCGACCGCAAGCCGCTCCTGGAATCCGCGGTCGAGGCGGCGCGGGCAAGGTTCCGGCCGATCCTGATGACGTCCTTCGCCTTCATCCTCGGCGTCGTTCCGCTGGTGCTGGCAACCGGCGCCGGCGCCAACGCGCGAAAGTCGATCGGCATTACGGTATTTTCAGGCATGCTGGCCTCGACGTGCCTGGCGGTGCTGTTCGTGCCGACGTTCTTCGTCGTCGTCCAGCGCTTCGAGAACTGGCTGAAGGAGCGGAAAGCGAAGAAGGCTGGGGCGGCGGTGACGCAGGCGCCGGGCACAACGCATTAGTCTATGTCTACGTCGTCCCGGCCTTGAGCCGGGACCCATACGCCGCGGCTTCTCGGTTTGGCGCAGGCGTCAGACACCTCCTGTAAGCAACAACCGCCGCGGCGTATGGGTCCCCGCGTTCGCGAGGACGACGTGTTGGTGGAGTTGGGCCTACACCCGCACCATCCGCTTGCCGCGGTTCTCGCCGGCGAGCAACCCGATCAGCGCTTTCGGCGTGTTCTCGATGCCGTCGATCACGTCCTCCTGCACCTTCAGTTTGCCGGAGGCGACCCAGGACTGCAGGTCGGCCAGCGCGGCGGCGCTCTGGTCCATGTAGTCCATCACGATGAAGCCCTGCATGGTGAGGCGCTTCACCACGATCAGGCCGGGCACGCCGCGCGGGCCGTGGGCCGACGGCACGCCGTCATACTGCGAGATCGCGCCGCAGCAGGCGATGCGGCCGCGATTGTTCATCAGCGCGATACAGGCTTCGAGGATGTCGCCGCCGACATTGTCGAAATAGACGTCGATGCCCTTGGGCGCCGCCGCGCGCAGCGCCTTGTAGGTCGCGCCGTCCTTGTAGTCGACGGCGGCGTCGAAGCCGAGTTCGGAAGTCAGCCAATGGCACTTGTCCTTGCCGCCGGCGATGCCGATGACCTTGCAGCCCTTGATTTTGGCAATCTGCCCGACGATCGATCCGACCGATCCGGCCGCGGCCGACACGACGACCGTCTCGCCTTCTTTGGGCTTGCCGACGTGCAGCAGGCCGAAATAGGCGGTAAGGCCTGCGATGCCGTACACGCTCAGCAAATGCGTCATCGGCTCCAGCTTCGGCATCTTGTTCATATGCTTCGCCGGCACGGCGGCGTAATCCTGCCAACCGGTGTCACCGAACACGATATCGCCGGGCGAAAGCCCCTGCGCCTTCGAGGATACGACTTCCGCGATGCTGCCGCCCGCCATCACCGTGTTGGCCTCGACCGCGGCGCGATAGGTGGCGCCGTGCATCCATGCCCGGTTGGCAGCATCGAGCGAGATATAGCGCGTCCGCACCAGCACCTCGCCATCCTTTGGCTCCGGCACAGTGCCGCTGACCATCTTGAAATGCTCAGGCCCCAGCTTTCCGGTGGGCTTCTCGACTAGCAGGATCTGGCGATTGACGGTGTCGCTCATGATGTTCTCTCCCTCAGGCGTTTCTGGTTCAATTCACGTTTGGCCGAAGATCTTGTCCAGGGCAGCGCTGTATGCCGCAAAGACCAGCTCAGGATGCGATCCGCTGAGCGCTTCCATCATGACCCCCGAATTGATTTCGAGAATCTTCCAGGAGCCTGCGACCTGCACGACGTCGATCGATCCGAAGCGAATGTTGATGGCCTTGGCTGCCCGCCGGGCAATCTCGATGCAGGCGTCCCGATCGGCGCCTTGCTCCAGCAGGACAGGCTGTGCGCCGGAATCGAGATTGTGCCGCCAGCTCACGACGCGGCGCTGGCCCAGCGGCGGTATCGAATCAAGCTCGGCATTGCCTGTGCTTTCGAAAGCGCTGGATAGAACGCTGGCTCGCCTTGCAGGTGGCGCTTCCGCAAGCGCCAGCTCCAGCACCGAACGCTTGCCGTCGCCCACGACCGACGGGCGCTGTTTGCTGTAGGCCACAATGGGCCGATCATCGAGAATGACCACCCGGATCTCCTGCTGAATCTCCATATAGGGGGAAATCGCAAGACTTTGGTTCGAAGCGAATATCCGATGTGCGGCCAGTTCAAGATCCGATTCCGTCACGACCTTGTGGACGGATTTTCCGCTGGTGCCGTCATTTGGCTTTACGACGAGGCCGGCCGGATGATCCTTGACCAGGCGAAGCATTCGTTCCCATGATCGCTGTGGAGGAACGTATTCGTAGAGCGACGGGTTCAGGAACAGCGTGTGCGGAATGCACGGGATATCGCCAAACTGCAGGACTTCCGAAGTGGCCGCCTTGTCATTGGCGATGCGATGCGCGACGGCGCTGTTCAGGCCAAGATCGTAGCCGAACGCAAGCTGCCGCTGCGAACCGCGTTGCATGATGATGACCCAGCCCTGCGATCTGAGTTCGACCGAGACATCGTTCCTGGCGCAGTATTGCCTGACGGCGTCCACGAATACGCGCTGGCTATTGAGCATTGACGATCCTGTGAACTAGAGGAATTCCAAGATCCCTCGCAGCAATTTATTGCCAGATCGGTCAGGAATTCAGCAAGTAAATTGCGTGAACGTGGCGTTAATCAAGGTAATCGAACCACTTTGCAAAATGGAACGACAGCCATTCCGGGTTATCGATTGTGCTGTAGATCATATTGACTATGTCTGCTCCGTGCGCAAATGAAGCGTCAAATCGCCAATGATTTCGCCTGCTTTTGGCATTTCCGGCCCGAAGACCGAAACGTTCTACAACAAGACGTCAGGAAAAACGAAAACCCATGAGCGCGTTTTATAGAGAGAAAGTTCTTTCTGTCCGGCATTGGACCGATACGCTTTTCAGCTTCACCGCCACCCGCGATTCCGGCTTCCGCTTCCAGAACGGTCAATTCGCGATGATCGGCCTCGAGGTCGAGGGCCGGCCGCTGCTGCGCGCCTACAGCATGGCGAGCGCCAATCACGAGGAAGAACTCGAATTCTTCTCCATCAAGGTCGCGGACGGGCCGCTGACCTCGAAGCTGCAGAAGATCCGCGAGGGCGACGAAATTCTGGTCGGCCGCAAGGCCACTGGCACGCTGATCACCGACAACCTGATTCCGGGCAAGCGTCTGCTGCTGCTGTCCACCGGCACGGGCCTGGCGCCGTTTGCGAGCCTGATCAAGGACCCCGACGTCTATGACCGCTTCGAAACCATCGTGCTCGTGCATGGTTGCCGGCAGGTCTCCGAGCTGGCTTATGGCGAAGAACTCGTCGCCAAGCTGCGCGACGACGAGTTGTTCGGACCGCTGCTGTCGGAGAAGCTGCTGTATTACCCGACCGTGACCCGCGAGCCATTCCGCAATCGCGGCCGCATCACCGACCTGATCTCGTCCGAGCAGCTGTTCAACGACATCCACCAATCGCCGCTCGACATCGAGACCGACCGCATCATGATGTGCGGCAGTCCGGGCATGCTGGAAGAGCTGAAGCAGATGTTCGAATCCGGCGGCTTCGTCGAAGGCAGCCACAACACGCCCGGTCATTTCGTGATCGAAAAGGCGTTCGTCGAACGCTGAGATTTCTTGCCTGTCATTCCGGGGCGATGCGAAGCATCGAACTACGGTGCGCAATTGCGCACCTGAGAATCTCGAGATTCCGGGTCTGGTGCTAACGCACCATCCCGGAATGACTGGGAGTCTAGTAGCTCTCCCTATTCCCCCACTGCTATAACCACTCCCAAACGCCGCGCGCCTCCATCTCCGACGCGGCGATGAGGGAGTACGCGCTTGTCGGCTCGCGATGAGATCGGGCGAACGAAAACCGCCTTCGTGTTCGCGGGCGGCGGAAGTTTCGGCGCCGTCCAGGTGGGCATGCTGCATTCGCTGGCCGCCCACGGCGTTGCCGCGGACATGGTGGTCGGCTCCAGTGTCGGCGCGCTGAACGGCGCCTTCTATGCCGGCGATCCGACGCTCGATGGCGTGCAGCGGCTGGCTGCGATCTGGCGCGGCCTGCAGCGGCACGACGTTTTTCCGATGGGATGGCGGACGGTGCTGAGCTTCCTGTGGCACCGCGACTTCCTGATTCCCCATGACGGCATCCGCAAGCTGATCGACGATCACATCCCCTATCGAAACCTGGAGGATGCGAAGCTGCCGCTGCACATCGTCACGACCGACATCATCTCCGGCGACAGCGTGGTGCTGTCGGAAGGGTCGACCGCGGAGGCAATCGTGGCGTCTACCGCGATCCCCGGTGCGTTCACGCCGATCCGCTACAGGGATTACTATCTCGCCGACGGCGCGATCTCCAGCAATACGCCAATTCAGGTCGCCGTGCAGAAGGGCGCAAAGCGCCTCATCATCCTGCCGACGGGACATGCCTGCGCCACGCAGGCACCGCCGATCGGCGCGGTCGCGAACGCGCTGCATGCGCTGACGCTGTTGATCGCACGCCAGTTGGTCAGCGAGCTCGAAGCCCTCGGGCCCGACATCGAGTATTTCGTCGTGCCGCCGCTGTGCCCATTGGTGGGCTCACCCTATGATTTTTCGCGTACGGCAGATCACATCGATCGCGCGATTGCGACCACCGACGCGTGGCTGGCGCATCACGGCCTGCAGCAGGGCAGGATTCCCCACGAGATGCGGCCGCACAGCCACTGAGCCGCCAAGGCCATTGCGCTGCACCGCAAAAGGCGTCCTGATCGGTCGGTAACCGGGGGCAGGTAGCCCGGCAATTATTTTTGCCGTTCGTTTGTCACATCCGCGATTGTCCGCCCGTATATCGTATGGCGCTTACTCCATGGGTTGGACTAAGCTGCGGGGCCAGCAAGAATAATTGGCCGAGAGGGGTTCTATGGAAACGCTGCTGCTTCCGTTCTCGCCACGCTACATCATCCTGACGATCTGCGCTGTCGTCACAGCCTTGCTCGTCGGGATCGGGATTTTCGATGCCAAGCTCAAGGTATGGGAACTGCTCTCGATCCCGATCGTGATCTTCGGCGGGCTCACATTGCTCGGCATTCGCGATCTCACGCAGCAGAACCACGCCGTCCTGCGCAACTATCCGATCTCGGCGCATATCCGTTTCCTGCTCGAAGAGATCAGGCCGGAGATGCGGCAGTATTTCTTCGAGAGCGAGAAGGACGGCATGCCGTTCTCGCGCGACACCCGCGCGCTGGTCTATCAGCGCGCCAAGATGGTGCTCGACAAGCGGCCGTTCGGCACCCAGGAGGACGTCTACCGCGACGGTTATGAATGGCTCCACCATTCGATGGCGCCGAAGGCCCGCACCGTCGAGCAGTTTCGCCTTACCATCGGTGGACCGGATTGCACCAGGCCATACTCGGCCTCGGTCTTCAACATCTCGGCGATGAGCTTTGGCGCGCTCAGCCCCAACGCGGTGCGGGCGCTGAACGCGGGGGCGAAGAAGGGCGGCTTTGCGCACGACACCGGCGAGGGCGGGGTCAGCCCCTACCACCGCGAAAGCGGCGGCGACATCATCTGGGAGATCGGCTCGGGCTATTTCGGCTGCCGCAACCGCGATGGCTCGTTCAACCCGGAGGAATTTGCCCGCATCGCCAGCGACGACCAGATCAAGATGGTCGAACTCAAGGTCAGCCAGGGCGCCAAGCCGGGACATGGCGGCGTCCTTCCGGCGGCCAAGGTCTCCGAAGAGATTTCAAAGATTCGTGGCGTGCCCATGGGCGAGGATTGCATTTCGCCGGCGACGCACCGCGCGTTTTCGACGCCGATTGAAATGATGGTCTTCATCGGCGAGATGCGGCGACTGTCCGGCGGCAAGCCCGCCGGGTTCAAGCTGTGCGTCGGTCACCCCTGGGAGTTCCTGGCGATCTGCAAGGCGATGCTGGAGACCGGGATCTATCCCGATTTCATCGTGGTCGACGGCAATGAAGGCGGCACCGGTGCTGCGCCGCTGGAATTCATGGACCATCTCGGCATGCCGATGCGCGAGGGCGTCAATTTCGTTCACAACGCGCTGATCGGCATCAATGCGCGCGACCGCGTCAAGATCGGCGCCGCCGGCAAGATTGCCACCGCCTTCGACATGGCGCGCGCAATGGCGATCGGCGCCGACTGGTGCAATTCGGCGCGCGGCTTCATGTTTGCGCTCGGCTGCATCCAGTCGCTGAGCTGCCATACCGATCGGTGCCCGACCGGCGTAACCACCCAGGATCCGCTCCGCGCGCGCGCGCTTGTCGTGCCGCTCAAGGTCGAGCGGGTCTACAGCTACCATCACGCCACCCTGCACGCGCTGTCCGAGCTTATCGCCGCCGCCGGGCTCGAACATCCGCAGCAGTTGCGGCCAATTCACTTCTCGCAGCGATCATCCACGAATGACACATTGTCCTACGCGAAACTCTATCCGTCGCTGCGTCCGGGTGAGTTGCTCGAAGGCACGATGGATCCGCGCTTCCACGACGCCTGGGCGATGGCGCGGGCGGATTCGTTCCAGCCGGCGGTATAGCGCGGTTGCGGCATTTTGCGCGCTATTTCGGGTCTCTTATCGAATGACTATCTGATAGGGTCTCGGTCTAACGTGGAACGGAACCCACAAGAATAATGGTTTACATCGAACTCGGGATCGTCGCGGTCCTGATTGTCATCAACGGCCTGCTGGCAATGTCGGAGCTGGCCATCGTATCGTCGCGGCCGGCGCGGCTTGCGGCGCTGGTCGAGAAGAACGTCAGGGGTTCCCGCCGCGCACTGGCCCTCGCGTCCGATCCCGGCAAGTTTCTCTCGACGGTCCAGATCGGCATTACGCTCATCGGCGTGCTGTCCGGCGCGTTTTCCGGGGCCACGCTCGGTCAGCGGCTGACAGGCCTGTTGGTCGGGGCCGGATGGTCGCAAGGCGTGGCGGATGCCATCGGCGTCGGTATCGTGGTCACGGTCATCACCTACGCATCGCTCATCATGGGCGAATTGGTGCCCAAGCAGATTGCCCTGCGCGATCCGGAATCGGTGGCGGTGAGGGTGGCACCCTACATGGCGCTGCTTGCCAAGATCTCGGCGCCTGCCGTGTGGCTCCTCGACCGGTCAGGCAAGGGATTGTTGTGGCTCCTGGGTCATCGCGGTGCGGCCGAAGAGAAAGTCAGCGAGGACGAAATCCGCACGCTCGTCGTCGAAGCCGAAAACGCTGGCGTGCTCGAACCCGGCGAGAAAGAGATGATTGCCGGCGTCATGCGTCTCGGCGACCTTCCGGTCGGCGCGGTCATGACGCCCCGCCGTGAGGTCAGCATGATCAATCTCTCCGACACACCTGAAGAGATCCGGTCGGAGCTGGCGGCCAGCACCCATTCCCGCTTCGTGGTTTTCGAAGATGATGCCGACGCTGCGCTCGGGATCGTCAACGCCAAGGACATTCTGGACAGTTATCTTTCCGGGCGGCAGCCCGACATGCGCAAGCTCGTCCGCTCGGCCCCGGTGATTCCCGAATTCCTCGATGCGAGGGACGTCGTGGCTGTGCTGCGGGACTCCGCGGTTCACATGGGACTGGTTCATGACGAGTACGGCGTTTTCCTGGGCGTGGTGACCAACGCAGATATCCTGGAGGCGATCGTCGGCGGCTTTCACACCGAAGAGGGTCCTCCGGAACAGGCGGCTGTGAAGCGCGACGACGGGTCTTATCTCATTTCGGGATGGATGCCCGCCGTGGAATTCGCTTCGCTGCTCCGTATCGTGCTGCCGGCGTCCCGTTCCTACCAGACGGTTGCGGGGTTCCTGCTCAGCCACTTCGGCAGAATACCCGAGGTCGGCAATCGCATTGAGGTGAACGGCTGGCGCTTCGAAGTCGTGGATCTCGATGGCAGGCGAATCGACAAGGTATTGGCCGCCAGAATTGGTGACGCTCCGTCTGCACGAGAAGGTGTGGGAAATGGTGCGGTCGCCGCCAAATAAATTAATATTGAATCACCGACCGCACCCCGATCACCACGGCATTCTTGATCGATTCGGTCGGCGAACGTGGTCCGGGCACGTTTCCGCCCGGATGAAAAATCAAGTGGGCGGTGGGATAGACGGTCCAGCCCGGCACGATCGAGGCACCATAGGTGAATTCGAAGGAGAGCTCATAGTCGCGCAAGGGCACCCGCAGGCCCCTGAACAGGCGCATGTCGCGATCGAGTCCTCGCGCCCGGTCGGACATGTGCGCGTAGAGAAACGAAGCGCCGAAGGCATCTGCGGGCCGCGCCGGGATCATCCCGGCAAAAATGATGCCGGCGTCGAGATAGTAGTCGCTCAGGCTCCGGTCGGGCGGACTATACGCGGCACGGCCGAACAGCAGCACGCCGGAGTTCGCGTCGCCGCCGGGCGGACGGTATAGTTGCTGGTCGAGCACTGCGTAGATCCCGTCATTGCCCTTGAGCCGGCGGGCGACCCCCGTGCTCAGCGGGCTCGCCAGGGAATTGCCGACGGAATCGAAGCGCAGGTCGTCAAAGGTCCCGAAGTGATGCCATCCGCCGAAGCGAATGCCGCCTGCCAGTCCCGTCGAATGGGGATCCTGATTGTAGCGGTATTGAAACTCGCTGATCACAAAGGGCGGATCGTTGACGCGAAAGTTCAAGCCGTAGCGGTTACGCTCCTCCGGGTCGTTCAAACCGGGGCCGGCCGGATCTCCGTTCAGCACCGAAAGCAGGAACGTGGTTTGCGGTGTCGGATCGACCTTGAGCCGAATGCCCGGGGTCGATAGCGGATAGGCCGCGCCTCCGCTTGGAATGTTGACCGCGGGGTTGGTCGGCCAGTCGCTGGTTATGAAGAAGCTGAAATACTGGCTGAACAGGAACTCGGTGTCGACCACGAGCTGGCCGGCGCGCAGGCTCGCCAATCCGCCGAGAAAACTCTGTTGCAGCCACAATTCGGAAAGCCGGGTGGTCGGCAGCGCTTCGATATTGCTGATGGTGTTGAGGCTGCCGACGAGGTTGCGTCCCGGTCCGCCGTTGCCCTGGAGATGAAGGATGTTGCCGAACAGCTTCAGGCCATTCCATCCCGCGAGCCTGCCGAAGTCTATTCCGATCAACGCCTCGAGCTTGCCATCGAAGACGGCGCCCCGCTTGATGCCGCCCCTCAGGTTGGCGAGCGCTTCGGTGGTGTACACAAATCCGAAGGTGACGCCGTGATCGGCAAGCCAGGCCCGGGTCCCGAAAGGATCGCCATTGTAGGGCAGGCTGCTGGCAATCGACTGCGTCGGTGCAACGCCGGTTTGGGGATTGAATTGAGCGAACGCGCCGGACGCGGCCAGAACCGCGGCACCCGCGGCCAGAATCCCCCACGCTGTCCGGTACGCCAACCCGATCACAGGACAAAATCCATATCTTGCAGGTCGAGATGACCCCGGTCCGCCGCGCCCTCGTGGCAATCGCGCCTGGCCGCTGGAATTGAGATGAAATCCATCGGCCCCGCCCCGCTCGGTGTGGGATAGCTACTGTTTCTGGCTAACGCCGGATCCAGGAGCAGTAATCCGTCCTTGATTTTATTGCGACTAACTCGCAATTGAAGATCGAGCATGAGGTTCCTAGATGACACCATCGCGTGACGGGCGCGCAACATGCCGGGCTTGATTCGGGTGATCGGTCCGCAAAAAAGGTGACCCGCCCGGGGGGACAACCGGGCGGGTCGGGTTCAGCACGGGGTGGATGAGGCGCCCGTGCTGGACGCAGGATCCACGACAGAAGCGTTTTCAAGCGAAGTGGTTTTCCGGTTCGCGTAGAGAAAACGCCGTCAAACTAACGAGAAGCGTCGTCTTGAAATGGTTCGCTTGAAGAAGTCACTTCTCAAACAGAGACCAAGTCAGCCGAAGAAAACTCAGTAGGAGCAGGTCCGGACGCGGCCGATGTAATTGCCGAAGGCGTCGAACTGGCGAACCCAGCCGCAGCGGCGATAGCCGTCGTAGTAGTAGCCGGGGCCCGAGGCCGCGATCGCGGAGCCGATCACGGCGGCGCCGACGAGGCCGGCTCCGTAACCCCAGTGCAGCGGCTTGGCCTGCGCCTGGCTGGTGGAAGCGATTCCGCCGGTAACGGCAAGGGTAGCGAGAGCGATAGCGGCAACCTTGGTCTTGATCGACATGGTAAACTCCATCCTTGTTTCAGGCGGCCATTGTGGTCCGCATGCCCAGTTGGACGGAGCGTGTTGGAAAGCGGTTCGAAATTGCGCCTGGAAATATAGTTTCGTCGATTATTTCTTATATATTTCAGCTATTTACGGGCGTGTCGCCCGCGTTTCATGGTTTACGAAGAAACAATTCGGGATCGAATTTGTCGACGTCATCGAGCAATTCGCAGAACGCACGCGCGGCGTGGTCGAGCAGTTGCTCGCCCTTCTCCGCGGAGGCTTTGGTGGCGTCACCGACCGCGCCACTTTCGTGCAAATCCTGCGTCTGCCACGCGAAGGGGACGGGCCGATGCGCCGACAGCCAGCGAAATTTTTTCTCCATGTCGATACTGGCGGGGCGAAAATCGGCGATCGCTTCCTTCCGCACGCTTTGCGGATAGCGCGCCAGCATGATCGACGTTTCGGTCGCGCCGCCATGAATGCCATGCCGCGTCTCTTCGTCGGAAAACAATCCATCCGGTATACCGAAGCGAAACCAGCTCGTGGTGACGACGAGCATCTGATGATGGGCGCGCAATTCCTGCGCCACCAGCGACATCGCGGCGCTGTTGCCGCCATGGCTCGTCACCATCACGAGCTTTCGGATGCCTGATCGCGCCACGCTTTCGCCGATGGCCGTCCATTCCTTCAGCGCGACGTCAACCGGCAGCGTCTGCGTGCCCGGAAAATCGATATGTTCGGTGGAAACGCCGACCGGCTGCAGCGGCAGGAAAGTGACGGGGGCATCGGCCGGCAACAATTCGCGCACCCGCGCCAGATAGGCTTCGCCGATCAGGACATCGGTTTCGAGCGGCAGATGCGGTCCATGCTGCTCGGTCGCCGCCAGCGGCAGCACCGCGATCCAGCGCGCGGCCTCGCTGCGGGCAATGTCAGGCCAGTGGATGTCGGTCCAGTCGCGGGGCGTAACAGGGGAAGCCATCGAGCGAAGCGTTTCTTTGAAAGAAATAGCAGGGTAGTTTGTTGGCCATTCCGGGAAACACGCCCCGAGGGGAACGCGATCCACATGCACAGCCCCCTATCATGGGCCAGAACGAGCGACGGAGTCCAACCATGAACCCGGCCTTTTTGCCGCGAGCGTTAACTGCAGGGCTCATTGCGCTGGTTGCGTGGCTGGCGCCCGTACGCGCCCAGACCCTCGACAAGGTGTCGTTCGGGACCAATTGGGTCGCGGAAGCCGAGCATGGCGGTTTCTTCCAGGCGGTGGCCGACGGCACCTACAAGCAATACGGCCTCGACGTCACCATTGTGCCGGGTGGTCCCAACACCAACAACCGCATCCTGCTGGTCGCGGGCAAGCTCGACTTCTTCATGACGGCAAATACGCTGCAATCGTTCGACGCCGTCACCAACAACGTGCCGGTGGTCGCGGTCGCCGCCATCTTCCAGAAGGATCCGCAGGTTTTCCTGACCCATCCGGAAACCAAGGTCACCAAGCTCGAAGATCTCAAGCCGCTGACGCTGCTGGTGTCCAAGGAAGGTGTCACGAGCTACTTCCAATGGCTGAAATCCGAATACGGTTTCAGCGAGAGCAAGGTGAAACCCTACACCTTCAATCCGCAGCCCTTCATCGTGAACAAGCAGAGCGCGATGCAGGGTTACGTGACGTCGGAGCCGTACGCCGTGGAGAAGGCCGCGAGTTTCAAGCCCGGCGTGATCCTGCTGGCCGATTACGGCTTCAACGCCTATTCGACGCTGATCGAAACGCGCCGCGATATCGTCGACAAGAAGCCCGACCTGGTCCAGCGCTTCGTCGATGCCTCCGCGATCGGCTGGTACAATTACCTTTACGGCGACAACGCCGCCGGCAACGCGATGATCAAGAAGATGAATCCGGAAATGACCGACGAACTGCTCAGCTATTCCGTGGCCAAGATGAAGGAATACGGCATCGTCGATTCCGGCGACACCTTGAAGGATGGCATCGGCGCCATGAACGACGCACGGATGGCAAGCTTCTTCGACAAGATGGTGCGGGCCGGCGTGGTTCGCCGCGACATCGACTACCGCCAGGCCTACACGCTGCGATTCACGAACAAGGGCGTCGGTCTCGATCTGCGGCCGAAGAACTGACCTGACATGGCCGAGCCCGCATCTTCAGGGATGGACACGCGCTCCGGCGCTCGCGCGGTTCGTCTGCGCGGCGCCACCAAGGTCTACGACAATAGCGTCACCGCGCTCGGGCCGCTCGATCTCGATGTGGCGAGAGGCGAGTTCGTTGCCCTGCTCGGACCTTCCGGCTGCGGCAAATCGAC
>PNLC01000058.1 GCA_013822885.1 Bradyrhizobium sp. | reverse complement strand
AGGTCGATCGACTGGATGCCGTTGGTGCCCTCATAGATCGTGGTGATGCGCGCGTCGCGGTAATGCTGCGCGGCGCCGGTCTCCTCGATGAAGCCCATCCCGCCATGGACCTGCACGCCGAGATACGCCACCTCGTTGCCGATGTCGGTGGAAAAAGCCTTTGCGATCGGCGTCAGCAGCGCGCCGCGGGCGGCGGCATCGGCGCGGACCTTTGCGTCCTTGGCGCGCACGGAGACGTCGAGTGCGACCGCCGTCGCATAGCAGATCGAGCGTGCCGCAGCCGTCATGCTGCGCATCTGCAGCAGCATGCGCTTGACGTCGGGGTGCACGATGAGGGTGTCCATCCCGTCGCCCTTGTTGCCGACCGCGCGGCCTTGCCTGCGTTCCTGCGCGAAGGCGAGCGCCTGCTGATAGGCGCGGTCGGCGATGCCGACGCCTTCGAGGCCGACGCCGAGGCGGGCCTGGTTCATCATCGTGAACATGCAGAGCATGCCGCGATTTTCCTCGCCGATCAGGTAACCGATCGCGCCACCATTGTCGCCCATGGTCATGGTGCAGGTGGGGGAGGCGTGCATGCCGAGCTTGTGCTCGACGCCGCTCGGATAGATGTCGTTCCGCGCGCCGAGCGAGCCGTCGGCGTTGACCAGGAATTTCGGAATCAGAAACAGCGAAATGCCCTTGGTGCCCGCGGGCGCATCGGGCAGGCGCGCCAGGACGAAATGCACGATGTTATCGGTCATGTCGTGGTCGCCATAGGTGATGAAGATCTTCGTGCCCTTGATGCGATAGCTGCCGTCGGCCGCACGCTCGGCGCGGGTGCGCAGGGCGCCGACGTCGGAGCCCGCCTGCGGCTCGGTAAGCTGCATGGTGCCGGTCCATTCGCCCGACACCAGCTTCTCCAGATAGATCTTCTTCAGTTCGTCGCTGCCATGGGCGTCGAGCGCCTCGATCGCCGAGAGCGTCAGCAGCGGGCAGAGGCCGAAGGCGATGTTGGACGCGCTCCAGATTTCAGTGCAGGCGGCATTGATCGCGAGCGGCAGGCCCTGGCCGCCGAATGCCTCCGGTCCCGACACCGCGTTCCACCCCGCCGCCGCCCAGCGCTGATAGGCATCCGGCCAGCCGGGCGCGGTGGTCACCTTGTTGGCTTCGAGCTTGATGCCGTGTTCGTCGCCGACCCGATTGAGCGGCGCCAGCACGTCGCCGGCGAATTTTCCGGCTTCCTCCAGCACGGCGGCGGTGATGTCGCCGTCGAAATCGCCGTAATGGCCGGCCTTCACGGCGGCCTGAAGGCCCGCGCCGTGGTTGAGCGCGAGCAGGATGTCAGAGATCGGCGCGCGATAGGTCATGACGGAATCTCGCTTTTTCGGAAGTCAGCCACTGCCGTCTTCCCACGAAATCGGGGTGGTCTCAACTCTCACATGGCGGTATCGGGCCGCCCCAGGGGGCGAAAACCGCCCCGGGGAGATCATTCATGGAGCGGGACGCGCCACGGGGGTGATTTTGGGCGGAAAATTCGGCCGCCCGGCCTGTTGAAATGGCGCAACTCCCTCTATAGACCGGGCGTTGCCGGAGGCGATCGAGCGGATCGATCCTACCTTCGTTCCGGCCTGTTGGGGCGTAGCCAAGCGGTAAGGCAGCGGATTTTGATTCCGCCATTCGGAGGTTCGATCCCTCCCGCCCCAGCCAGGTTTGTCGGTGGCGCCGATCTCACGCGCGGCGTCGGCGCCCGAGAATCTTGGCTTGGTAATTGGATGGCACTCGAAGCCAATCCACTACCAAAGATACTATCGGGAGAAGTAAGCATTCGGCCAAAGGAGCGAATGCGGCCTCATCCGCCACTTGCCAAGAGTGACATGCCGATGCCGGCGAGATCTTGATAGACATCGCGTGCGACATGTTGCCCAAGTACTTCCTTGTCTTCGCGAGCTAACGCGTGCCGCGCGGCACGTTAATGCCGGCAACTAAAAACGGCTTGTGCAGGAAGGAGCATGCCTAGCATTAGAATAGCTCTGGTTGACGATCACCCGCTTATGCTCAGTGGGCTACAAGATCTTTTGTCTCGATCCGGAGGCTTTGAGATCGTAGCGACGGGGAGGTCGCCGCGGGATATTCCCCACATTTGCCGGGTTCATAAGCCAGAAGTCATCGTAGTCGATCTTTTCATGGGCTGCGATATCTGCGCAGTAATCGCCGCTGCGATTCGAATCGCCCCCCGAACCAAGGTTGTGGCTTTCACCGCAGCGATGGGTGTAGAGCCGGCAATCTTGGCGCTGGATGCCGGCGCAACCGGATATGTCTTGAAGGGCGGTACGTCAGCGGAACTTGTTCAAGCTATCCGGTCTGTTCACGCCGGAGGGATCTACGTTACGCATAGCTTTACAAGCGAGGTGATAGCGAGGCTGCGGGACGCGCCCTTCAGAACAAAGGCTGCAAAGGCCCTCATGTTCGACCTGCGCGAACTTCGGATCATACACCTGCTCACAATTGGAAAGACTGACGAACAAATCGCGGTTGCGCTCAGGATCGACAGGACAATTCTCGATGATCACATGAGCACCCTCAGACAAAAGTTCGAGGCTCGCAACCGTCGTGAGGCAGTAATCGAGGCGGGGAAGAGCGCGTGCCCACCCACCATTCACTGACGACGCAACTGAACGGGCAGGTCGGCGATGCAAGAACGTGCCGCAAATCAGGAGATTTGACGCTGCGATTGTGAATTGCGGTTGGCATCGCCCAATTCGTGCTCGGTAAACGCCTGTGCTGCGATGACAACCTCAAGGCGATTTCGTGCATTGAGTTTCTGCATCAATATCGTCATGTAATTCTTGACGGTCTTCTCGCTGATGTTCAGCGCGATCGCAATTTCCTTGTTGGTTTTCCCGCGCAACAGCAGTCGAACGATCTGGTCTTCGCGGATACTGAATCGGACTGCTGCGGCTGCGACTTTGCGCAGCGACGCATTACGCAAACCTGCGATGACCTGGTTCGCAAAGCTCTGGGTGATGTAAGTCTCGCCGTGGCGAACAGCTTCGACGGCCAGAAGTAGCTCTTGCGCGCTGCTGCCCTTGCGAACGTATCCGTTTGCGCCGGCATCGAGAGCGCGGATGGCGGACTCTACGCCGGTTGCAGCAGTGAACGCCACAATCTTCGTGTTCGGTGACACGACGATCGACGTTGCAATGGCTCCGTAGACGTCACCAGCCATGTTGAGATCAACGATGATGACGTCAGGGTGGAGGCGGGAGGAAATATCGACGATGTCTTTCGCCGAAGAACCGGTCGATGTTACCTCGAGGTCTCGCGCGCGTGAAAACAGCGCGATGATGCCTTCAATCAGCAAGGGATGGTCATCAACCAAGGCAACGGAAACCACAATAGGCCTCCAACACCAAAAAAAACGCAACCAAAAATTCTACAACTAACCTTAGGGCTAGTTTGCTCCATCAATCAGCAAATGTAAACGTCGACATTCATACACCATTAACGTGTTGCAGTAGGCGGGTGGCGCTCCAACATCGCTCCCCGTAGTCCTACGGTAGCCTGAAACTACATCTCGGGTAATTTCGGCAACGCAGCATAGAGCTCGAATAGCTGAAAACAGTGCGGTTTTAGCTGGATTTGAAAGCAATCGGAAGCCGCGCCTGAATTCGGGTTCCCACGCCGCGCTGCGAGGTCAATTCAAAGCTGCCTTGGAGCGCTTCAACGCGGTTGCGCAGGCCTGCGATGCCAAGGCCGGTTCTGGTGGGTGCGCTCTCGCGACAGCTATCGACGACGCCCGGACCTTTATCGCTTACCACGATGACAATGGATTTCCCTTCAGTCCAAACCTCGACGCGTTGCCCGATCGCTTTTCCATGATGAAACGCGTTGTTCAGTCCTTCCTGCGCGATCCGGTACAGGCACAAGGTTACCGGCCGGGTGAGATTTTCGGGCAGGTCGCCAATTTGGCTGGTGACCTGCGTCCCTGTCGCCTCCTCATGGTTATGCACCGCAAGCCCGATGATTTCACTCGGCGTAAATCCCTCCAGTTCGGGCAATACGAGTCCGATCGAGATATTGCGGAGCTCGGTCAGTATACGTCGTGTCAGGGGTTCAATGGTTGGATCAAGCGTCCAGGACTGCCTGGTGGTAGTGGGGTCGGTAACCTTGAGCATCAGGAGACTGACGAGTTGAATTGGTCCGTCGTGCAGATCCTGTCCAATCCGGGCGAGGAGTTCCTCGTTGGAATCCGCGGCCTGCAAGCGTGCATCATTAGCCACACGGCGTAGTCTGTCGTTCTGTAAGGCGAGGCGTTTGGCTTCGATCACATTCTGTATGAGGGTTGACTGGTACTCGTTCACCAGATTTGACGCGCTACGAACCATCAGGAACAGTATCAGCATCATGGGAGCGGTGACGGCACCAACGATTGCGGCGGATGTCAGTCTGATCGAAGTCAGATCTGCCGCGAGCTCCCTGCCGTCAGTGTATATCTCTCCGACGGCGATGACCTCCTGCGTCCCCGTACGGAACAGTGGCGCATAGATTTCGACCAGAGGCGTATGCAGATGCTTTGCTGCAGCATTCTCCGGGTCTTGCAGATAGTCAAACTCGCCGGTCGCCTTGCCTTTCAGGGCTTCGGTGATGTGATGCGACGGGAATTGGCTGCCGATGGATTCCTTGTTGGTCGAGTACGCCAGGGTAGCGTCCGGCAGCCAGATCTTGATCAGGATCATTCGTTCGCCAGGCCTTCCCGCGACCAATTCATCCAGCTTTCTCACGCTCTCGGGGGATAGGCTGCGGGAGGCGGCGAGGTCTTGCGCAACCGGCTCGAGAAAGAACTCGGCGAAGCGAGCGCCTTCATCGGCGGCCGCTTGCATCATGCTGGCCTCGATCCGCTGCGAGATTACCAGCGACAGCAATCCCATAGAGACAGCTATGGTCGCGCTCGCCGCCAGAACAAATTTGCGGGCAAGCGAACCAGTCCCGGTGCCGATCTTGCCAGATCGCCCAATCATTGCCTTGTGGCTTTGCGCAAGAGCAAGGAAACGTCAGAATACAGCGCGGCTCAAGAAGGGGGTCGTTTTCCTCGACTGCCAATCGACACAAAGAATAGCATATCTGGCGGCGACAAGCGAACACCGGAAGCCAACACCGGAAGCCTGCTAGCGGTGCCGGGGCCATCGCCGACGACACCACCTCAGCCCGGCGATGTCTCGGGACCTTGGTCCCGGGGTCTATCGGGACCTTTCTCCTCATTGGGCCGGGACCTTGAGCCTTGCGCTTCGCAGGACTTTGTCCCCTTAGCGGCGCCTTCCAAAACGTCTCAGATGCCATCCTGAAACAGGTCTCGATTGAGCGTGAGCCGCGGTAGCGGCGATTTGGCAGGGTGAGCGCCATGACTGCGACACGGTCGAGAGGCGAGAGCGAGTTCAGCCTGCGGTCAAGGCCGCTGCGTCAATTCGTGCAGCCGTGTCGGGGCAGAAGCGCGCACCAGGTTCATGATGGATTTTAGCGTCAACAACCTGGCCGCCTTTGCGGCCCGGTCCAACAACGGGCGAGGATGTCATGGTTGTCTATATCAAGAGCGATCTGGAATTCATCCTGAAGCAGATCAAGATCTCCGAGGCCCATGCGCTTTACCTGCAAACCAACGGAGCGCAGGGCGCTCCGCTGTTCGGGCCAAGCCTGAACGCCAATCCCGCTTCGATTCCTTCCTACAATATCGCCTGGGGCCTGCGGACGGTTGACGGGTCCTACAACCACCTGCTGCCCGGCCAGGAGCAATGGGGCGCGGCAGATCGCGAATTTCCGGAACTGATGACGCCAGAGTATCGTACTATCATTGTCGATCCTGACGGCGATGGGTCGTCTCCAGCCATCCCGATCACCTACACTCCTGGCAATGATGTCGACGGACCCGGTACCTTCGCCAATCCAGGCGACGTCATCGACCCCTCGATTCGCACCATTTCCAATCTCATCGTCGATCAGACGCTGGGCAACCCGTCGGCCATTCTGACCGCACTGCAAAATGCCGGCGTCGACGATCCCGGCCTGGTCATCACCGGGCAGATTTCGGACGCCTATGCGCCGCTGCGCCCCCTGTTCATCGATGTCGCGGAAGCGGCGCGGGCGCAGGCCTCCGCGGCGGCGGCCGCAGCCGCAAACCCAGACAACGTGGACCTCCAGGCAGCACTGGTGACCGCCAATGCGAACCTGGCTGCCGCTCAAAGCACGCTCGACGCCGCCGCGGATGTGCCCGGCGGGCTCACGGATCTCCTGGCTGCTAACGGCATCACGCTTGATGGCGCCAACCTCCACATCCCCAATACGGCACCGGACGAAGGTCTCTCGGCGCCGTTCAACTCGTGGTTCACGCTGTTCGGCCAGTTCTTCGATCACGGGCTCGATCTGGTCAACAAGGGCGGCAACGGCACGGTGATGATCCCGCTGCAGCCCGATGACCCGCTCTTCGTGACGCCGACTGCGGAGAATCCGAATCCGCCGAATTTCATGGTCCTGACCCGCGCCACGACTTCACCTGGCGCTGACGGCGTGCTCGGCGACAATCCCGCCACGCCCCAGGACGAGAGTCTGGACGACGGCCGGCCGGTCAACACGACGACGTCGTTTGTCGACCAGAACCAGACCTACGCCTCGCATCCCTCCCACCAGCTCTTCCTGCGCCAGTATGTGTCGACACCAAATGGTCCGGTGGCGACCGGCAATCTCATCGAAGGTGCCAACGGCGGTATGGCGAACTGGGCCGAACTGAAGACACAGGCGGCCACTATCCTCGGAATCGAGCTGACCGACCAGGACGTCGCCGCGGTGCCGCTGATGCGGACCGATCCCTACGGCAACTTCATCCCGGGTCCCAACGGCTACCCGCAACTGATCATCGGTATCGGTCTGGATGGCGTCCCCAACACTTCTGACGATGTGGTTATCGAAGGTAACCCCGCCGATCCGGTCGACCCGCACAACGTCTTCGGCACGGCCGAGCCGGAGGTCCCGGTGCGCTCGGTCTTTACCAACCACGCTTTCCTTGCCGACATCGCGCATGGCGCTACTCCGGACGGTCTCGCCGATGGCGACACCGAAATCGGCGGTAACATTCCCCAAGACGGGGTGTACGACGACGAATTGCTCGACGCGCACTTCATTGCCGGCGACGGTCGCGCCAACGAGAATATCGGCCTGACTGCAGTTCATCATGTGTTCCATTCCGAGCACAACCGGCTCGTCGACCATACCAAGGAAGTTGCCCTTGCCGACGCCCAGGCAATTCTCGATGGCGGCGGGTCCGAGGCCGATGCGGTAGCCTTCCTCAACGAGTGGCTGGCAGTCGATGTGACGAGCGTTCCGGCAAGCGCGGCCGGGCTGGTCTGGGATGGCGAGCGGCTGTTCCAGGCGGCGAAGTTCGGCACCGAGATGCAATATCAGCACCTCGTGTTTGAGGAGTTTGCCCGCAAGGTGCAGCCGACCATCAACGCGTTCCTGGTGCCCGATGGTTTCGATACGACCATGGACCCGTCGATCGTCGCCGAGTTCGCGCATGTGGTCTACCGCTTCGGCCACTCGATGCTGACGGAGTCGATCGACCAGTTCGACCCCAATTTTACGCCCAACCACATCAGCCTAATTCAGGGGTTCCTGAATCCCACGGCTTTCACCGGCCCCGGTGGCGCCATTGACGATGATATCGCCGCCGGCGCCATCATCCGCGGCATGACCCGCCAGGTGGGCAACGAGATCGACGAGTTCGTGACAAGCGCGCTGCGCAACAACCTGCTCGGCCTGCCGCTTGACCTCGCGACGATCAACCTGGCCCGCGGCCGTGACACCGGCGTGCCCTCGCTCAACGAAGCGCGCCGCACCTTCTTTGAGGCGACCGCCCAGGACGTCCGGCTCGCGCCCTATACGAGCTGGATCGACTACGCCGGGCACCTCAAGCACGAAGCATCGATCATCAACTTCATCGCGGCCTATGGCACGCATGACCTGATCGAGGCGGAAACGACGGTCGTCGGCAAGCGGGCGGCCGCCATGGCCATCATTTTCGGCACGCCGCAGGGTGTCGACCTCGACGGCGACGGTGTCGACGAGCGCACGATTGATCCACCGGCGGACGCCATCGATTTCCTCAACGGTACCGGCGCCTATGCCACCGACCTGGGCGGCCTCGAAAACGTCGATCTCTGGATCGGCGGCCTCGCCGAGGAGATCATGCCGTTCGGCGGCATGCTCGGCGCCACCTTCAACTTCGTCTTCGAAGTGCAGATGGAAAATCTGCAGAGCGGCGACCGCTTCTACTATCTGCAGCGGCTCGACGGCCTGCATCTGTTCGGCGAGATGGAGAACAACTCTTTCGCGTCCATGATCATGCGCAACACCAATGCGACGCACCTGCCGTCTGACGTGTTCTCGACGCCCGGTCTGATCCTCGAAGTCGACCCGACCCGGCAGTTCAACGATCTGGATGGCGATGGCACGCTTGAAGGCGGCGACCCTGTCGGCGGTGGCATTCTCACCCAGTTGGTGGTGCGGAACAACCCGGCCACGCCCGGCGCGGATACCAACTATCTGCGCTACACCGGCGGTGACCACGTCGTCCTCGGCGGCACCGACGCGGCCGACGTTCTCGTCGCGGGTATCGGCGACGATACGCTGTTCGGCGACGCAGGAAACGACAACCTCGAGGGCGGCTTCGGCAACGACATCCTCAATGGCGGCGACGGCGATGACATCATCAAGGACGCCGGCGGCGACGACAACATCAAGGCTGGCACCGGCAACGACGTTGTCCATGCCGGTCCGGGTCTCGACCTGGTTCTTGGCGGCTCCGGTAACGATTTCATCTTCCTCGGAACCGACGAGGGCTCGGAAGTCTTCGCCGGTGAAGGCAACGACTTCATCTTCGGCAACAAGAACGCCGAACGTATCCTCGGCAACGAGGGTAACGACTGGATCGAAACCGGCACCTTCGACGGCGCACCGGGCGACAATTTCGACGAAATCTTCGCCCAGGACGGCATCGACGGCCACGACGTGTTCCTCGGCGACGGCGGCTTCGACGAGTTCATCGGCGAGGGTGGCGACGACATCATGGTCGGCAGCGCCGGCCGCGGCAAGATGGTCGGCATGTCCGGTTTCGACTGGGCGACCTACAAGGACAACACGCTTGGCGTGAATGCCGACCTGTCTATTCCGATCATCTTCGACGAGGCGCCGGTGTTGCCGCAGAACGCCGCCCTCGATGAATTCGAATCGATGGAAGGCCTGTCGGGAAGCCGCTTCAACGACGTACTCGCGGGCACCGACGATGTGGCGGCTGACCGTGCTCCGCTGAGCGCGGGCGGTACCACCGGCTTCCTCGGCAGCGCCCTCGACGCCGAAGGGATCGCTCTCATAGCCGGGCTGCAGGAAGTGCTTGGAGCCGGCGTCACCTCCTTCACTGCCGGCGACATCATCCTCGGCGGCGACGGCAGCGACACCATCATGGGCCGCGGTGGCGACGACATCATCGACGGCGACAAGTGGCTGAACGTGCGCATTGCCGTCCACGCAAATGTTGGGCCGGACGGTGGCACGGGCGCCATCCTGGAAACCCACAACAGCATGACGACACTGGCCGCCAAGATGTTCTCGGGTGAGATCAATCCCGGCCAGCTCCGGATCCTACGCGAAATCACGACCGCAAACGCGGATACGGTGCCGGACATCGACATCGCGAAGTATCAGGGGGGTCGCGGCGAATACGCCTTCTCCGCTACCGCGGACGGACAGGTCATCGTTTCCCACGTCGTCGAAGATTCGCTCGATGGTACCGACCGCCTGAGCAACATCGAGCAGGTCCAGTTTGCCACCGGCAACGCGCTCAACATCATCGTTGGGACGCCTGGCAACGACGTCCCTCTCAACGGCACAGCGAACGACGACCTGATCCTCGGTCTTGCGGGCGCCGATACGCTCAATGGCCTGGCCGGTAACGACATCCTCGTCGGCGGCCCGGGTGGCGATACGACGACGGCGGCAACGTATGCCGACAACTTCAACAACAACGGCTTTGGCAATTCCACCGGCTCAGCCAATTGGGATCCGGACTGGGTGGAGACTGGCGATAACAACAGCCCAACCAATGGCCAGATCCAGATCGACGACGACGTCACCAACGTTCTCGCCTTCCTCACCGGCGACGGCGCGCAGATCCAGCGCACGGTCAACCTTGCAGGCGCGACGACCGCCAGCCTGGGTTATTCAATCAATGAAATCGGATTGGATGCTGGTACCGACAACGACAATGTGACGGTCTTCTTCTCCCGTGACGGCACGAACTTCGTTCAGGTCGACCAAATCAACAGCACGACTAACGTGGCCAACCGCAGCATCGACCTGACGTCGGTCGGTACCGGTCCGTTCACGGCAAACGCCGCGATACGCTTTGTTGCCTCGACCTTCGAGGCTGGAGACAGTGTGTCCATCGACAATCTTGTCGTCAACTTCACCACTGTCAGCGTCAACACCGCTGTGGACACTCTTAACGGCGGCGTGGGCGACGACACTTACTCGGTCACCCTGGGCGACGGCAACGACGTCATCAACGAACTTGCAAACGAGGGTGCCGCGGACCGCATCTCGATCCTGGCGCCGAGCACGGGGACCGATCCCGAGACTGGTCTTCCTATCCTCACGATCAACGCGCTCAACGCGTTCGACAGCAACACCGGCAACCAGAACGGCAACCTGGTGATCAACTACACCCTGCCCACCGGCACGGCGCAGACAATCACCGTAAACTCTCACTACGTCGGCACCAATGCCCAGCAGGGCGTCGAGCTGATCAACTTCAACGGTGCCTTCTTCAATGGGTACCAGCTGGTGGGCGACTATGCCGTCAGCCGGCTGGACAATGGCCGCAACCACGCCGCGGCCACGGCCAACATGTTCATTGCCGGTGAAGATGCCGACGACGACACCATGACTGGCGGCAGCGGCAACGACTTGATCTTCGGTGGCGGCGACGGAGACGACCTCGTGGGTGGTCTCGGCGACGACCTTCTGGTTGGTGGCGCGGGTGCCGACGATCTCGACTCCCGGCTTAACGCCACGGGCGACGACTTTGCAGGCGCTATCGGCGCCGACACGATGGTCGGCGGCACAGGTGACGACACCTACGGCGTCGACGATTTGCTCGATGTCGTAGTCGAGGGACTCAACGAGGGTACCGACACGGTCGAAACCTTCATGGCCGCGCTTTCGATCGAGAACATGGCCAACGTCGAGAACCTCTCATATGAGGGCGTCGATGCTGACCAGTTCGTCGGCACCGGCAACAGTGGCAACAACGTCATCACCGGCGGCGATCTTGCCGATACGCTGAGCGGTCTCGGCGGCAACGATACGCTACAGGGCGGACTCGGCGCCGACAACATGACCGGCGGTGACGGCAGCGATGTATATTTTGTCGATGAGGCCGGCGACGTCGTGGTTGAGACTTCCGCTCTGGTGACGGACATCGACAGGATCGAATCCGATATCTCGTACACACTAGCTGCGAATGTCGAAAACCTCGACCTCAACGGCGCGGCGGTGACGGGAACGGGCAACGCGCTCAACAACGTCATCAACGGCAACGGCGCGGCCAACCAACTGTTTGGCGGTGGCGGCAACGACACCCTGAACGGCGCTGATGGCAACGATTTGCTCGATGGCGGTGAGGGCGACGACACCCTCAACGGCGGCGATGAAAATGATACGATCATCGGCGGCAGCGGCAACGACGTGATCGATGTGGGCGGTGGCGTCAACACCATCATCTACAACACCGTCAATTTCGGTAACGATACCATCAGCAGTTTCGACGCAACAGGCGGTACGCCGGCGACCCAGGACCGCATCGATCTCAGCGGGCTCGGGGTCACGGCGGCGACTTTCGCAAACCGTGTGTTCGAAGCCGCGTCCGGCGGGAACACCGTCATCACCATCCGGGAGAACGGAGCGGCCTCGGCCATTCAGGGCACGATCCAGATCAACGGCATTGGTACCGCCGCAGTTGATACCACAGACTTCACGCTTGCCGCGGCCGCGCCGGCTGCGTTCGGTACCCCGACCGCCGGGGCCAACACGATTACCGGCAACGCCGCGGCCAATCTGATAAACGGCCTCGGCGGCAACGACATCCTCAGCGGCGCTGGTGGCGACGATGTCATCAACGGCGACGAGGGTGCCGATACGCTGAACGGCGGTGATGGCAATGATCGGCTGAGCGGTGGCACCGGAGTTGCCAGCGGAACATTCAGCGACAACTTCGATGGCGCCGCATCCTACACGGACAACAACGGCACGCTGGCTTTCGAAGGCGGCTGGACTGAAGGCAATGGCGAAGCAACGAGCGCGACCGCTGGCGATATCCAGATCAACCCCGCCAATGGCAGCCGGCTTCACTTCGAGGATGGCATCGATGGCGGAGAGTTCATCCAGCGCACGTTCAATTTGACAGGCGCGACATCGGCCTCGGTCCAATTCAGCTATGTGGGAGATGCCACCATCACAGGCACCGAGAACGTGACCGTTCAGGCCTGGAACCACGCCACGAGTAGCTGGCAGACGCTGACCGGCGGCGTTCTTGGCACAGCGAGCGGCGCCTTCAACGTAGCCTTGTCGGCCGATCAGATCGGACCCCAATCCGCCATTCGCTTCACGGCAAATGGCGACTGGGACCCCGGTGATGACTTCTTCATCGACAACTTCGTCGTCAACGCCAGCGGCAATCTCGGCGCCGACACCATCAACGGCGATGCCGGCGACGACACGATCATCTGGAACGCCAATCCGGCGGCTCCGACCGATGGTCGCGATATCGTCAACGGCGGAGCCGAGGGCGCCCTAGGTGATACCTTCGTCATCAACGGCAACGCGACCAGCGAGAGCTACAATATCTACACGCTCGCTGCCTGGGACGCCGTCGCGGGCAACGATATCGCCAGCTTCGGCGGACGTACGCCCGAGATCATTATTACGCGTGGCGGTACGGGCTTCGCCAACGTGATCGCGGAACTGAGCGAGATCGAGGAAATCCGCATCAACGGCGTCGATCCCTCCGGGACCGGCGGTGCGGCAGGCGCCGGCGACACTTTCGCCGTCTTCGGCGACTTCTCGGGCACCAGCCTGCGCCTCAACACCATCACGATCGATGGCGAGGTGGGTGACGACACGGTCGATATCTCCGCGCTGACGTCGGCTCATCGTATCGTGTTCAGGTCCAAAGGCGGCAACGACACCATCATCGGCGCCCTGCAGGCCGAGGACGTGATCGAGCTGCCGGAAGGAGCGGATCCGTCGACCTACGAGCTGGCGGAGAACGAGGACGGCACCAAGACCGTCTCGAACGGCACCCATTCGGTCACCTTCACGGGCGTCGTGCCACCCCAGTTCCTGACGGGTGGACCTGTCGGCGGCGAGGAAGACGATAACGTGACACCGCCTGTCGACGACACGCCTCCCGTCGATGAAACGCCTCCCGTCGACGACGAAACGACGGCGCCGGTTGCCGGCTCGGTGAAGACCGGAACGGCGGAGGCTGACCTGCTGATCGGAACGGCAGGCGACGACAACATCATCTCGCTTGCCGGCGACGACGTAGCCATGGGCGAAGCTGGTGCCGATGCGATCTCGGAGATCGGAAGA
>PNLC01000057.1 GCA_013822885.1 Bradyrhizobium sp. | reverse complement strand
GATCCGGTCGACGCCGAGGCTGAGCTGTTCGGATATCTGCGCCAGCGAAAGTTCGGGAACGTCGCGATCGCCGCGGCGCTCATGCGCCAGCAAACGGTGGGCGTTCTCGATGGCGCGCTCGCCTCCCTTGACGGCCACATACATGCTTCAATCTCCCTTCGCGGCAAGCCGCGTGGTGCGAGGTATGGCGACAACGGCATCGCCGGCCACCAGCACGACATCGATGCCGCGCGGAAACAACGCGGCGTTGATCGCAAGCCGATCAAACAGGTCCGCCGGCTGCAGCGTGGCGCGCAGCACGGCACTGCCGTCGATGCCCGGGCCACGCAGTTCGAATGCAGCCCCGTGCGTCAGGCTTTCAACCTGCAGGATCAGCGTCGTCGATCGATCGGGATATTCGTTGCTGCCAAAGGCAAAACGGTCGAGCGACGGAAGGGCTCGCGCATCCCCGATGATCGCAAAGCTGCAGATCGTGGAGTCCGCCACGACCGGGGCACCGGTATGGAACCTGAGCCATCTACCGACATCTGGCGTTTCCGACATCTTCGGGTCGAGCCAGAGCGGGGTATCATGATCAAACAGCGTCAGCGCAATCGCGGCCGTGCCGCGCATCATTCCAGCGGGCGCCCCGGCCACAGCGGCGATGCGCTGAACGCTGCCCGGACGGGCCATCGCATCCATCACCGACCGGAAGGTCGATTGCGCTGACAACACCTTGTCCGCAAATCCAGCAGGCAGTTCGGCAACCGTCGTCATCGCTTACCCCTCGCCGCGCACCATTGTGTAGAAATCGACCCGTGTCGCCGCCGTCTCCTGTGCCTTGCGGCTTCGATCCGAGACCATGGCCGCCCGCAGCGGCGCGACAACATTCTCTTCGACCGCCCCGGCAAATTGATCCGACTGCACAAGTGCGTCGCACAGCGCGATCATCTGCGCCTTTTGCCTGTCGCGGCCGAGCACATAGCCGAATCCGACCTCGCCGCTGGCAAGCCTCACGGCTGCACGCGAAACCGTGGCCTCGCCCAGATTGAACGGCGCGCCGTCGCCGCCGATCCGGCCGCGCAGCATCACCAGGCCATTCTCCGGCTCGCGCAGATCCTCGTGATCAGGGACGCCTACTGTCTTCAGGCATCGGGCAATTTCGGCCGTGCCGGAATGCGCAAGCACCAGCATGGCGGCCTTGCGCCGCGCCTGCCGCTCGCCCTCGTTCCTGTTGGTCTCGCCGCCTGGGTTCATACTGGCCTTGCCGGAATCAAGTTGTCTATGTTAATAGACAACTTGATAGTGAAACGCCATGACGATTTGGTGACAGTAGGATGATTTCTCCGATGCCGCTCCCCGGCTCTTCCACCCCATGAGCATGCAGGACACCACATCCGGCGTTGCGCTATGGCGGCAGGTTGCCGACGGGATCGAGCGCGGCATCGCTGACGGCCGGTTTGCCGCGGGCGAAAGGTTGCCGGGCGAGAACGAGATCGCCGAAACTTATCGCGTCAACCGCCACACCGTCCGCCGGGCGCTGGCGACGCTCGCCGAGCGCGGCCTTGTCCGCGCCGAGCGCGGCAGCGGAACCTATGTGGAGGCGCCTCGGCTCGCCTATCCCCTGCGCTCACGCACGCGGTTCTCCGAAATCGTCGGCGCCGGCGGCCGCGAGCCGGACGGCCGCCTGATCGCCTCTTCCGAAGAACTGGCGAGCCGTGAGCTCGCGCGCCTGCTTGGATTGAAGACGGGCTCGCCGCTGATCCGGATCGAAACCCTGCGTCTGGCCGACCGCACGCCGATCTGCGTCAGCACCAACTGGTTCGACGCGGGACGATTCCCCGAGGCCGGTAACGTCTATGAGCGCGTGCGTTCGATAACCAAGCTGCTGGCGCACTACGGAATCCGTGACTACCGGAGAGACTCAACCAGGGTCACCGCCGCCATCGTCGATGCAACCGATGCCTCACGCCTCGACCTTGCACTGGGACGCCCGATCCTGGTGGTCGACAGCACCGATGTCGATACGGAAGGAAAACCGCTGCTGACCAAGCGCGCGCGCTTTGTCGCCGAACGCGTCGAGTTCGTGGTCGAGAATGGTTAGCCGCGGGTCGCTTATGCGACCGCCCGCCGTCCGATGATGGCGAAACGGAGCTTGCCGGAAATCCAGTCGATTGCCGATACCGTGACGAGGATGAGCAGGATCAGAAACGATACCTTTTGCCATTCCAGCACCCGGATCTGTTCGGCAAGCTGAAGGCCAATCCCACCTGCCCCGACGATTCCGATGATGGTTGCCGATCGCGTATTCGATTCGAAGTAGTAAAGTACCTGACTGAGCAGGATCGGAAAGACCTGCGGCAGCAGTCCGAATCGAACGCCATGGAGATGGCTGCCGCCCGCCGATCGCACGCCTTCAGCGGGGTTCTTGTCGGCAGCCTCGATCGCCTCCGAAAACAGCTTTCCGAAGCTTCCAAAATCGCTGCAGATGACTGCCAGAATACCCGCAAACGGACCCAATCCTACGACCCCGACCCAGATGAGGGCCCAGATCAGGGTATCGACACCGCGGATGGTATCGAGGCTGCGGCGCGTGAACACCTGTACGATCCGGTTTGCCACCACGTTGCGCGCCGCCAAAAGCGAGACCGGTAGCGCCAGCAGCGCTCCGCCCAGCGTACCGAGAAATGCGATCGACACCGTCTCTCCAAGCGCATGCAGGTACTTCAGGGCGTCCGCCCATGAACCGGGATCGGGTGGCACCATCAGACGAAGAAAGCCGCCCAGCCTGACCATCCCGTCGGAAAGCCGGCTAAACGGAATGTCGAGCTGGACAATGCCGAACAGGAAAAGCGCGATAGCGCCGCCGAGGCCTATTGTGAGTTTTCCCCTCTGCCACCAGTTCGGACGAAAGACGTCCGGATAGCGTTGAACGATGGCGGCGCGGTCTTCAATGCCGAAAGAACTCATCTGGCTGCGCCCTCCAAACCCAGCAGGCGGTGGCGCACGCGCTCGGTGATGAAATCGATCAGCATGACGGTCGCGATAATCAGCAAAAGTATTGCGCTGACGTCCGTGAAATAGAATTTGCGGACCGCCTCGATCAGGTCCTGGCCGATCCCGCCGGCGCCGACAAAGCCCATCACTGCCGCGCCGCGTACGTTGATCTCGAATCTCAGCAGGCCATAGCTTACGAAGTTGGAAAGCACCTGGGGCACCGCGCCGAACCGGACGATCTGTATCCAGCTTCCCCCGCTCGCCGCCACACCCTCGATCGGCTTGCTATCGATATTCTCGACAACTTCGGCGAACTGCTTGCCAAGTGCGCCGGTGGTATGGATCGCAATGGCGAGAACGCCCGGCAGCGGCCCCAGCCCGAATGCCAGCACGAATATCAGGGCAAAGACGATCTCCGGCACGGTGCGGCAGAATTCGAGGAGGCGGCGCGTGGCAAAAACGATCGCGCGCGACTTGACGAGATTGGCCGATGCCATGAAGCAGAGAACGAAGCCGCATATCCCCCCGGCAAGGGTTCCCATATACGCAATCAGCAGCGTATCTCCGAGAAGCCGCGCCCAGCGCGGCAGCCCCCAAAACCATTCCGCGAGATCAGCCCACGCCGACGAGAACGAGAACTTCGGAGCTATGCCGGCAAAATAGGCCGGAAAGCGCCAGAAATTCTCGGCGAACTTCGACAGATTGACATCGCCCATCCAGCCGGCAGCGAGCGTCGCGACGATCAGGATCGCTGCGCCCAGCCATATGCGCCGCCGCTTGGCGGCAACGGCAGCCGCGTAGCGATCGGCGAGTTCTTGCAGCCTCGCCTGGGGAAATTCGGGGACTGCTGCTGGCATGGGATTTTCTGAATCGAGAATGGGCAGATCTCGCGATCTGCCCTTATCTTCTCGCTACGTCGTTCGGTTCAGGATTTCTGCTTGCGGATGCTGTCGACGAACTTGGTCAGATCGATCACAGCCTCATAGGCCTTGTGATCGACTTCGACGAACGGCAGCTGCTTGCCCTGGTAAATCTTGTCGAACGCCGCCTTGTCCTTCACCGCGATTTCCAGCACGGCCTTCTTGATCGCCGCCTTGAGGTCGGCAGGCAGGCTGCCGAGATAGGCCATCGGCGAATTCACAATCTGCTCGGACTTCATGATGATCTTGAAGTCGGCGGCCTTCGCCATACCCTTCCGCTCCATCCGAAGCAGGTTCGATTCATTTTCATCGTTCCACCAGTTGAACGCCGCATCGCAGGTCCCCTGGCCAAGTGCGATCACCGCGTTTTCGTGGCTTCCCGAATAGACCACCTTGGAGAAGAATTTCTCCGGGTCGATGCCCATCTTGTCCATCGCGAAACGCGGTACGTTGTTGCCCGACGTTGAGTTCGGATCGACCAGGCAGAGGTTCTTGCCCTTCAGATCCTTGATGTCCTTGTAGCTCGAATCGCTCTTCACATAGAGAACCGAGTAATAACCCTTGGTTCCGTCGCCGTTCACCTCGATCGCGAACGGCTCGACCTTGGCGCCGATAATATAGGCGCGGGCGTAAGACGCCGGACCGTACATCGCGATGTGGATGTTGCCGGCGCGCTGGCCTTCGATGACGGCGGCATAGTCATTGGCGATCCGCAGCGTCACTTTCGTGCCGAGCTCTCGGGAAAGATACTCCGTCAGGGGCGTCCAGCGATCGGTCGTGCCCGAGGCGTTTTCATCGGGTACCTTTGCGAAAACCAGTTCGGGATATTTTGTCTTCCAGTCCTGCGCCGACGCGGCGGATGCCGAAAATGCCAGCCCGGCCGCGACGGCGAGAATCATACGACGGTTGATCATGACGTCTCCTGTTTGTAGTGATGAAGCCGCATAGCGTTGTTTTCAGTCGCCGGCACTCAGGCAGCGGCCACCGCTCCGAGAGCAGGAATCTGCGAAGCGGCCGGAAGCTGCTCGGGCGCGCTGCCCATCACCTCATTCGCCTCGAGATCGTAGAGTTCGCGGGCGATGCTATCGGTCAGCGCCGCCGGCGCTCCGTCGAAGACGATCCGCCCTGAGGCCATGCCGATCAGGCGGTCGCAATAACTGCGCGCCAGGTCCAGCGAATGCAGATTGCAGATCACGGTGATACCGAAGTGCTTGTTGATGCGCAGCAGCGCGTCCATGACCACCTTGGTATTGCGGGGATCGAGCGACGCGATCGGCTCGTCGGCTAGAATAATCTCCGGGTTCTGCACCAGGGCGCGTGCAATCGCGACGCGCTGCTGCTGACCGCCCGAGAGCTGATCGGCGCGCTGCGCCGCAATCGACGCCATGTCGAACTGCTCCAGGGCGGACATTGCAATTGCCTTGTCCTCTTCCGGCCAGAGTTGCGCCAGCGACCGCCACGTCGGCACCGTCGCCAGCCTTCCCATCAGCACGTTGGTCAGCACGTCGAGCCGGCCGACCAGGTTGAACTGCTGAAAGATCATGGCCGACCGGGCGCGCCATTGACGCAATTCCCTGCCGCGCAGCGCCGTGACATCGACGCCTTCGAACAGGATGCGTCCCTCGGACGGCTCGGCGAGGCGGTTGATCATCCGCAGCAGGGTCGACTTGCCGGCTCCGGAACGGCCGATCACACCGACGAAACTGCCGGGCGCTATAGAAAATGACGCGTTGTCGACCGCGGCTTTCGTGCCAAAACGGCACGTCAGTCCTTCCACCACCAGCATGCAGGGCTCCAGAACGCTTGTCTGTACCCATCGCTAGCGTCTGGATTCAACAGTTGTGTGACAGTCTTGCCGCGCCGCACAAGCCGTCCACAACGTGTCATCCGTCATCCGTTTGTCACAACGTTGTCATCATGCCAATCGATGACGTCCGGGCACTCCAACCGCTCTGCCTCGCTCACAGGAATTCGCATGGCCGGTAAAATGCTGTCGGTCGAACCGACCGTCGACCCAGCGGCCAGGCTGCACGACACAAGGCTCGGCGCCTATTGCGAGGTCGGGGCACGCACGATCTTGCACGAAGTGACGATGGACGACTATTCCTACGTCGTGAACGACGCCCAGATTACCTACACCTCGATCGGAAAATTCTGCTCGATCGCGGCGATGAGCCGGATCAACCCGGGTAATCACCCCATGCAGCGGGCTTCGCAGGCGCATTTCACCTATCGCGCCAGCGCGTATTTCCCGGGCGAGAGCGACGATACCGAGTTCTTCGCGTGGCGCCGCAGCCACCACGTCGACATCGGCCATGACGTCTGGATAGGGCACGGGGCTATCATCCTGCCGGGCCGCAATGTCGGCACTGGCGCCGTCATCGCGGCAGGCGCGATCGTGACCAGGGACGTGCCGGCCTACACCATCGTCGCCGGAAATCCGGCACGGATCGTCCGGCGCCGGTTTCCGGAAGATATCGCCAGCCGCCTGTTGGAACTCGCCTGGTGGGACTGGGACCATGAAACGCTGCGCCGTGCCCTGCCCGATTTCCGCAAACTGGCGGTCGAGGAGTTCATCGACAAGTACGCGGCTGCCACGGCCGCCGCGAGTATATAAAGGCAGGACTGGAAAGTGTGGTGAAATGACCAACCTATCGATCGAAGGCGGCCAGACGCTAGTCGGCGGAGAGTTCGTCGAAACCTCTCTGCGCATCGCCGGGCGCGACATCGTCGCGGTGGATGCGGCGGCGGAACGCGGCTCGGCTGGAATCGACGCAAGCGGCCTGAAGGTGCTGCCGGGAATCATCGACCTGCATGGCGACGCCTTCGAGCGGCAGATGATGCCCCGCCCGGGCGTCGACTTTCCCATCGACGTGGCGCTGGCCGATAGCGACCGGCAGGCGGTCGCCAACGGCATCACCACCGTCTTTCATGCCACGACCTGGTCGTGGGAGCCCGGCCTGCGCGGCGCCGAAAACGCCCGCCAGTTGCTCGAAAATATCGAGATCCTGAGGCCAAAACTGGCGGCGGACACCCGCTTTCATCTCCGCCACGAGACCTACAATCTCGATGCCGAGCCCAAGATCACCCAATGGCTTTCCGACGGACGGATCGACCTGTTCGCGTTCAACGACCACATGGATGCCACGGTCGCCAGCCTCGCGAAGCCGCAGAAACGCAGCCGCATGGTCGAACGCACCGGTCTTACGAGCGAAGCTTTCGACCAACTGGTCCAGCGCATCGTGACGCGCGGGCATGAGGTCCCGGCATCGAACGCGCGGCTGGCGGAAGCAGCGTGCGCGGCCGGCGTCAGAATGCTGTCGCATGATGACAACACGCCTGCGATGCGAAGGGCCTTTCGCGCCCAAGGCGTGGGCATTGCCGAATTCCCGGTCAACGAGGAGACCGCGCGCGAAGCAGCCGAGGGCGGCGACTTCATCGTGTTCGGTGCTCCCAACGTGGTGCGCGGCGGCAGCCATACCGGCTGGACCAAGGCCGCTGACATGATCGCCAAGGGCCTGTGCTCGGTGCTCGCCTCCGACTACTACTATCCGGCGCAACTATTGGCCGCGTACCGCCTCGCCGCTGACGGCATATTGCCGTTGGCCAGGGCCTGGGACCTGATCTCGGCAAACCCGGCCGGCGCCGCCGGCCTGACCGATCGTGGCGAGCTTGCCGATGGCCGGCGCGCCGATATCATCCTCGTCAATGACGAAGTGCCGCTGCGGCCGCGCGTCGTCGGCGTCATCGCCGCAGGGCGGCTGGTACATCTCACCGAAGCCGATCGCCTGATCCGGTTCGCAGCCGCGCCGCGCAAGGCGGTTGCGGCAGCGTGAGCCGGCCCTATTCTGCAGATATGGCCGACTCGCCGCGCTACGCGATCTACTATGCCCCGGCACCTGGAGGCGCCCTCGATCGCTTCGGTGCGGCATTGCTCGGCTACGACGCCTTCACCGGCGAAGACCTGCCCTTTCCCGAAGGCGTCCTGCGGGCCACGCCGGACTGGCACGGGCTCACCGGCGATCCCCGAAAATACGGCTTTCACGCCACGCTGAAGGCGCCCATGTCGCTCGCGCCAGGCAGGACCGAAGCCGAACTTGTTTCCGCCTGCGACGCCTTTGCCGCAACGCCTCGGGCGATCCCGGTGATCACACCGGTGGTCGATTCGATCAGCGGCTTCATCGCCGTGATCCCGGCCGAGCCATCGGCGGAGTTGATCCGGCTTGCCGCCGATTGCGTCACCGAATTCGATGCGTTCCGCGCGCCGCTCACCGAGGCAGACCGCGCACGGCGAAATCCCTCCCGGCTGACGCCGCGGCAGCGGGAGCATCTCGATCGCTGGGGATATCCCTATGTGATGGACGATTTCCGCTTTCACATGACGCTGACCGGCCGCGTCAGTCCCGAGCGGCGCGATGCGCTGGTGTCGATGCTGCGCGATCGTTTTTCCGCGCTCGGCCTCTCATCGCTCGCGATCGACAGAATCGCGTTATTCCGTCAGGATGACGCGAATTCCCGCTTCCGGATCGTGCAGCAATACGAAATCGCGCCAGCGTAGGCGCGGCGGTCAGAAATGCCGGGCCAGCGTCTGGATCGCCCGCGCGTCGGGCCGCGGCTCGATATCGACCGACCACAGATCCCTGTTGTCGACATCCTTCAAGGTCACCGTCATGACCTGCGACTGGCCGTCGATGTCGACGCGGCCGAAGAACTGCAGCCCGAAACATGGTGCGAGGTTTTCGCCCTGCGCTTCGCTGCAGCCCTTCTGAAATACGGCCTCAGGGCCAAAGGTATTGTCCAGCGGGCCCGGCCCCCACGTTCCCGCGTGCAACGGGCCGGAGATGAATTCCCAGAACGGCTCGAAATCCTGGAACACCGCGCGGTTCGGATCGTAGCTATGCGCGGCCGTGTAGTGCATGTCGGCGGTAAGCCAGACCGTGTTCCTGACGCCGGCGCGTTTCAGGAACGACAGCAGGTCAGCAATTTCGCACTCGCGCCGCTCCGGCAGGCCGTCACCCAGCGCAATCGCATCTTCGCTGATCACCCCGATCGGCATGTCGGCTGCGATCACCTTCCAGGTCGCGTCGGATGCCGCGAGTTCGCGTTTCAGCCAGGCCAGTTGCAGCGGGCCGAGGATGCAGGCATCGTTGCCGTCGCCGCTCCTGTTGAGAGTCGAATCGCGGTAGCTGCGCATGTCGATCAAGAAGACGTCGAGCAGCGGCCCATAGCTGACCTTGCGATAGATCCGGCCGGCCTGCGCGGGTGTGCTGCGGATTGGCATGAATTCGTGAAACGCGCGGGCGGCGCGCGCCACCAGCCGCGAGGTGCCGTCATCGGCATAGCCCGTCTCGTCGGCGGTGCCGATCGGTGACCAGTCGTTGGTCACTTCATGATCGTCCCACTGCGCCAGCATCGGCACCTGCGCATTGAACGCGCGCAAGTTCTCGTCGAGCAAATTATATTTGTAGTTGCCGCGAAACTGCGCCAGGCTTTGCGCGACGACGGACTTGTCTTCCGTGACGATATTCCGCCAGGAACTTCCATCCGGAAGTTTCAGCTCAGCCTCGATCGGACAATCCGCATAGATGTGGTCGCCGCAATGGATGAAGAAATCCGGCCGGTTCTCCAGCATGGTGCGATACGTTCGCATACCGCCGCGGGCGGGATCGATGCCCCAGCCCTGGCCCGCGGTATCGCCGGACCAGGCGAACGACACCGAGCGGCGCTCCACCGGAGCGGTGCGGAAATGCCCGACCTGGGATTCGCCTGAAATTCCGGCCTCCGCGATATTCTCGAAGCGCGCGCGATAGAAAATATCCTGCCCGGGAGGCAACCCTCCGAGCAGCAGCTTCGAAGTAAAGTCCGAATCCGGCAAGGCTTCCGCGGACGCGACGCCGAGGATTGCCTTGAAGCTATCGTCGGTGGCGCACTCCACCACCATCCGCGCGGCCCGATCGGATCTCGCCCAAATGACAGCGGAATCCGCTGCGACATCGCCCGATGCAATTCCGCCTTCGATCCGCGGACGGTCCGCAGCGCGGCTCAGATAGGGCATCGCGAAACCGCCCAATCCTGCCAGCGCGATCGTCGATGCCGAGCGGACCAGCAGTTTACGTCTGGTCAGCCCTCGCCCTTCGCGTATTGCAACCGGCATTTCGAACACCCTCGTCGAATCATGACAAAGGGTGCCCGCTCAACTTGACCAAGAACCGAAGGTTTTACGACGGGTGGATGACTGTCATCGCAGCTTCAAATATGACTAATCAACTACGGCAGCAGATTGCGCGCGTGAAAGAACAACTCCACGAGTTTCCCCTTCGCGCCGGCCAGCGAGAAAATATACTCGGGAAGTTCAACGTCCATTTCCGACACCACGACTTTCGCGATCCGGTCGATGCGGCTGGAGCCGTGTTCCCAAATGAAGCCGACTCCGAGCTGGTTGGCGACCGCCTCCAACATGCCTTCCCTCGTATTGACGAGGATCGCAGGCTCCGGCCGCAACCCGGCGGCGCGGAACGCCTTGTCCACGACGCGCTGGGTGGACGAACTGCCGGTACGAAACACCAGTGGATATTGTGTCAACTCTGATATCGGCACCTGGCACCGGTTCAGCGGATGGGCGGGATGGCAGATCGCGACGACCCGCTGGCTCAGGCAGACCTCGGATCGAAACCGGCGGTCCTGCGGCACCTCGGGCAATACAGCGACATCGACGCGCCGATCGATGACGGCGGCCACGATATCCGACCAGTTTCCGATCTCGACGCGGATCTGAATTTTCGGATAGAGGCCCCTGAATGAGGATATCAGCGCCATTCCCGGCATCGAATTGCCGAGCCCGACGCGTAGCTCACCACCGGCCAATTCCTCGCGCTGTTCGAGAATTGCGACGGCATCGGCTTCCATCGCCTCGATCCGGTTGGTCGCCGCATATAGCTGCCGGCAAAGCGCCGTTGCCACCAGGCTATGGCCGTGCCGGTCAAAGAGCCTGACGTCGAACTCGGACTCAAGCTCTCGAACCAGCTGCGCGACCGACGGCTGCGAGACGCCGAGACGTCTTGCCGCAGCGGAAAAATTGCCAGCCTCGAACACCGCATTTACGGCGCGCACGCGCGAAGAGGTTAAAGCCACGTCGTTTCAAGCCAATTCTGTTCAGCCCCGAAACGCATCCACCTCCGGCGGAGGTGAATGAGCCAGAAGCAAAGCCTGTGTTTTGTATAGGAGAACCCTTTGACTGTTATGTGACTGTCAAGCGCCGCCCCTAATCATCGGACCGTTGCTGCATTGCAGTGGGGACACCGGCGAAATGGCAAAGATAGAACTGAAAGCCATCCGCAAGATTTTCGACTCGACGGAAATTTTGAAGGGGATCGATCTGACGATTGAAGATGGCGAGTTCATCGCGCTGATCGGCCCCTCCGGATGCGGCAAGTCGACCTTGCTGCGAGTCATTGCCGGTCTCGAGCCTCAGACATCAGGCGAAGTCCGCATCGGTGACGTCTCCGTCGACGGGGTTCGTCCCAGCGCCCGCAATCTGGCGATGGTGTTCCAATCCTACGCGCTGTATCCGCACCTCAGCGTCTTCGACAACATCGCCGTGCCACTGCGGATGCGGCGCCATTCCGCGCTGGCGCGCGTGCCCCTGCTCGGTAGGCTGCTGCCGGGGCGCGCCAGTACGGAGCGCGGCATTCGCGAGGAAGTCGAGCGGGTTGCCGCCCAGCTTGAACTTTCGAGCCTGCTCAGGCGCAAGCCGGGACAGCTATCAGGCGGCCAGCGGCAGCGCGTTGCGGTCGGACGCGCGATCGTGCGTCAGCCGCTCGGGTTTCTGTTCGACGAGCCGCTGTCCAACCTGGACGCCAAGCTGCGCGTGCATATGCGCTCCGAGCTCGCCCAATTGCATCGCCAGCTGAAAGCCACGTTTGTCTACGTCACCCATGACCAGGCCGAGGCGATGACGATGTCGAGCCGCATCGCCGTCATGATCGAGGGACACATCGTCCAGGTCGGTACGCCCGCTGAGGTCTACGAAAACCCGAGAGATATCCGCGTCGCCGAGTTCGTCGGCAGTCCCAAGATCAACGCCCTGCCCGGCGTCATCCGCGAAGACGGTGGATTGGAAGTCCTGGGACGGCCGCTTGGTCTGAGCACGCCGGCCGCGGCCGGGCGCTGCTCGGTCTGCGTGCGTCCCGAGCGCATGGAACTCGGCGCTGGCCCGGCCGCCATTTCCGGCACCGTGGTGCATCTCGAGCACCTCGGCTCGGAGGCCTTCGTTCACGTCAAGGCCGATCGCATCGATCTGCCGCTGCTCGCGCGCCTCAATCCCGACCGGCAGTTGCCCGCGATCGGAAGCAGCGTCCACCTCACCTATCCGGCCAATGCCGCAAGAATATTCGACGCCGCCGGCAAGCGCATCGAAGTCGCCGTGCCGGTTCGCAGCGGACGCGCGCTGGAGCAAGCCGTTGGCTGAGACCCTCACCGCGAACGCCAACCTTGTGGCCGAACGCCTTCCGGCAGCCGTCGCAACGGCGCGGGTGCAAGGCGCGAACCGCGCGCGACCGGCGCTGGCGATGGTGGCGCCGGCCTTCATGCTGATGTGTCTACTGCTGCTCGGGCCGCTCGCTGGCGTCATAGCGCTGTCGTTCACCGACTACCAGCTGGGCAGCCCGACGTTCTCGTGGATCGGCCTTGAGAACTATCGGGAGATGCTGGCCGACCGGGTGTTCTGGACCTCGCTCCGAAATACCCTCACCTACGTGGCGATCGTGGTGCCTTCAGCGGTGGCGCTCGGGCTCGGTGTCGCGCTGCTGATCGAGAGCGGCAGTTCCTTCCGCGCCTGGTACCGCACCATCTACTTCCTGCCGGTCATGGCGACGCTGATTGCAATGTCGATCGTCTGGGAGTTCATGCTGCATCCGCAGTTCGGCCTGGTGAACGGGCTGCTGCACGGCGTCGGCCTCGAGGGCTTCAGCTGGCTGCAGGACCGCCGCACCGCGCTCTATGCCCTCTGCGTGATCGGCATCTGGCAGGCGCTCGGCTTCAACATGGTGCTGTTCCTCGCCGGTCTCGTATCGATCCCCCGGCAGCTTTACGACGCCGCCGAAATCGACGGCGCCCACGGCGCCTGGGCCCGGTTCCGGCTGGTGACATGGCCGATGCTGGGGCCGACGACCGTATTCGTCGTGGTCATCACCGGCATCCGTTCGTTTCAGGTGTTTGACACCGTCCATGTGCTGACCAAGGGCGGGCCGTCGAAATCGTCCGAAGTCCTGATCCACACCATGTATGTCGAGGGTTTCGAGTTTTTCCGCTCGGGCTATGGCGCGGCACTGACGGTCGTTTTCCTGACCTTCGTCCTGCTGCTGACACTGCTCAAATCGGCCATGGCGAACCGCGGAGTGCATTACACATGACGCCGCGCGCCCATAGTTTCGTCTGGTCCGTCGTCAGGCATTTGCTGCTGCTCTGCGGCGCCGCGTTCATCCTGCTGCCGTTCCTGTGGATGATTTCGACGGCCTCGAAGCCGCAGACCGAAATCTTCACGAAGGACATCCACTTCATTCCCTACACTTTTGCGCTGTGGGACAATCTGGTCACCGCGTTCGGCAAGGCCAACCTCTGGCGCTTCCTGCTCAACGGCGTCGTGGTCACGGTGTCGATCTTCGCGCTGCAGGTACTGGTCGCGCTTCCCGCCGCCTACGCGCTGGCCAAGCTGCGGTTCGCGGGCCGCGAGGTGCTGTTCGCGCTGGTGCTGTTCTGCATCCTGATTCCGCCGCAGGCGACCGCGATCCCGGTTTTCCTGCTGTTCCACAAGCTCGGCATTCTCGACAGCTATGCGGCGCTGGTCGTGCCGTTCACGATCTCGGCGTTCGGCATCTATTT
>PNLC01000056.1 GCA_013822885.1 Bradyrhizobium sp. | reverse complement strand
TTCCTGCTGGTCACGGCGGCAGAGGGCATTTCCAGGCAGATGCGCGCCGCACGCCTGCATGACTGGAAGGAGGCCGTGAAGAAGGGCGTGATCACCCAAGCCCAGGGCGAAAACCTCAAGGCGGCGCAGGAGGCGGTGTCGAAAGTGATCGAGGTCGACGATTTCGCCGCCGAGGCATTGTCCCCGATTTACAGGAAGCCGGCCGACGTGCATCAGTTCTTCCAGGAACTGGGTGAGCAGAGGGCGGCAAGCTGATGGCGCGACCGGTCTTTATTATCGACGGCAGCCGGACGCCGTTCCTGAAGGCGCGCTCCGGTCCCGGGCCGTTTACCCCGGTCGATCTCGCCGTGCAATGCGGCCGGCCGCTGCTGGCGCGGCAGCCTTTTGCGCCTGATGCCTTCGATCAGGTGATCTTGGGCTGCGTCAACGTCATCGCCGACGAGATGAACCCGGCCCGTGTCGCCGCGCTGCGCCTCGGCATGGGCGAGAAAATGGTCGCCTTCACGGTGCAGATCAATTGCGGCTCCGGCATGCAGTCGATCGACACAGGGTACCGCTATATCCGCGAGGGCGTCTCGGACCTGATCCTGGCCGGCGGCGCGGAAGCGCTGAGCCACGCCCCGCTGGTATGGCCGCAACAGGGTGTGCGCTGGTTCGCAGGCGTCGCCGGCGCCAAGGGCATCGGCGCCAGGATCATGGCCGCGCTGAAGGTGAGGCCTGCCTATCTCAAGCCGATCATCGGGCTTGAACGCGGCCTCACCGATCCCATCACTGAGCTCAACATGGGCCAGACCGCCGAAGTGGTCGGGCATCTGTTCGGCATCACCCGCGCGCAGTCGGACGCCTATGCGGCCGAAAGCCACAAGCGGCTGGCCAAAGCGCAATCGGAAGGCTGGCTCAAGGGCGAGGTGGAAACCTCGTTCGCGCGCGACGGCAAGTTCTACGATCATGACGACGGCGTGCGGCCGGACTCGACGCCGGAGTCGCTGGCCAGACTGAAGCCGGTGTTCGAGCGTCCCTGGGGCAAGGTCACCGCCGGCAATTCCTCGCAGATCACCGACGGCGCGTCCTGGGTGATCCTCGCCTCCGAGGAGGCCGTCGCCAAATACGGCCTGACGCCGAAGGCGGTGATCCTCGACAGTCAATGGTCCGCACTCGATCCCGGCATCATGGGCCTCGGCCCGGTGCTGTCGGCGACGGAGCTTCTCAAGCGCAACGAGCTGACGCTGTCCGACATCGAGACCTGGGAATTGAACGAGGCGTTCGCGACGCAAGTGCTGGGCTGCCTCGCCGCCTGGAACGACGAAAAGTTCTGCAAGGAAATTCTCGGCCTCGAAGGTGCTGCCGGCGAACTCGACCAAACCAGGTTGAACGTCGATGGCGGCGCGATCAGCCTCGGTCATCCCGTGGGCTGCAGCGGCAACCGTATCGTGCTGCACCTCGTCAACGCCATGAAACGATTGGGCACCAGGCGCGGCATCGCCACCGAATGCATCGGCGGCGGGCTGGGCGGCGCGATGCTGATAGAGACGGTGTGATCATGGAATCTCGGATCATGAACCTTCTCGGCGATCGCGTGCTCGAACTCGGGCCGAAGCCCGACGTCGTGAGCGCTTACAGGAATTTCAAACTGACCCGCGATGCCGATGGCGTCGCCTGGCTGCTGTTCGACCGCGAGGGCACCAGCGCCAATACGCTCTCGGCAGACCTGATCGAGGAACTCGACAAGGTGCTGACTGAGCTGGAATCCCAGCGGCCGACAGGGCTCGTCATCCGCTCCGCCAAGACATCAGGCTTCATCGCCGGCGCCGACGTCAACGCATTCCGTGGCGTCAGCGATCCCGGCGCGGTCGAGATGGAGATCGGCCGTGCGCATGCCGTGATCAATCGCCTCGAAGAACTGAAAATTCCGACCGTCGCCGTGGTTCACGGTTTTTGCCTTGGCGGCGGCCTCGAAGTCGCGCTTGCCTGCCAGATGCGGATTGCCATCGAAGACGCGCGCTTCGGCTTCCCCGAGGTGATGCTCGGTCTGCATCCCGGCCTCGGCGGCACCGCGCGCTTCACGCAGCTCGTCAATCCCCTGCAGTCGATGCCGCTGATGCTGACCGGCAAGACCATCGATGCGCGGAAGGCAAAGTCGCTCGGGCTGGTCGATGCCGTGACGCAGGAGCGGCACGTCCTGAATGCGGTAAAGGACGCCGTGTCCGGGCGCCTGAAGCGCACGCGGCCGGGGATGTTCAATACCCTTTTCGGCTTCGGTTCCGTCCGGGGTTTCGCCGCCTCGCGGATGCGCCGTGAGGCCGCCAAGGCTGCGCCGCAGGAGCATTACCCCGCGCCCTATGCGCTGATCGATCTCTGGGAAAAGCATGGCGGCGACAGGATGGCGATGCTGCGCGCGGAGCAGCCGTCGTTCGCGAAGTTGATGGTGACGCCGACCGCGCAGAACCTGATCCGCGTGTTCTTCCTGCGCGAGCAGATGAAGAAACTCGCCGGAAGCGGCAACAGGATCGAACACGTTCACGTCATCGGCGCCGGCGCGATGGGCGGCGACATCGCCGCCTGGTGCGCGGGCCAGGACATGCGGGTGACGCTGGCCGACATGAAGCCGGAGCCGATCGCCAGCGCGATCAAGCGCGCCGCCGATCTGTTCGGCAAGATCCTGCGCAAGCGCACGTCCGTGCGCGACGCGCTCGACCGCCTGATTCCGGACATGCAGGCCGAGGGCGTCCGCAATGCCGATCTGATCATCGAGGCAGTGCCGGAAAAGCTGGAGCTGAAGCAGAAGGTCTATGCCGGGCTCGAGCCGAAAATGAAGCCCGGCGCGATCCTTGCCACCAATACCTCCAGCATTCCGCTGCAGGATCTGCGCACCACGCTCGCGAAGCCCGAGCGGCTGCTTGGGCTACACTTCTTCAATCCGGTATCGCGGCTGCAACTCGTCGAGGTCGTCAGCCACGACGGCACGGACACGCAGCTCCTGAAAGAAGCGCTCGCGTTCGTCGGCGCTATCGACCGGCTGCCGCTGCCGGTGAAGTCGTCGCCGGGCTTCCTCGTCAACCGCGCGCTGACGCCGTACATGCTGGAAGCGATGCTGATGCTGGACGAAAAGATCGACAAATCGGTCATCGACGCCGCCGCGAAGAAGTTCGGCATGCCGATGGGCCCGATCGAACTGGCCGATCAGGTCGGCCTCGACATCTGTCTCGACGTCGGCGACATGCTGCGTTCGAAATTCGGCGAGCTGCTGCCGCCGACGCCGGCCTGGTTGCGCGACAAGGTCGCCCGCGGAGAACTCGGCCGCAAGTCCGGCAAGGGCTTTTACGTCTGGAAGGACGGCAAGGCGGATACCTCGTCCGGTCTGCCCGCAACCACGGAGCCGACGGCGGAAATGATCGACCGGCTGATCCTGCCGATATCCAACGTCTGTGTCGCAGCCTTGCGCGAAGGCATCGTCGACAACGCCGATGCGGTCGATGGCGCCGTCATCTTCGGTACTGGATATGCGCCGTTCCGCGGCGGGCCGTTGAACTATGCGCGCACCCGCGGCGTGGACAACGTGGTCGCGGCGCTTGACGCGCTCACGGATAAATTCGGCGGCCGGTTCGCGCCCGATGCCGGCTGGGAGAATTTCAAGTGACGGAGACGCAGGTGCGCGCGCCGAACCCGGCCGAGACCGGGCCGCGCGGCGATCTCTGCATCCGCACGCTGGCGATGCCCGCCGACACCAACGCCAATGGCGACATCTTCGGCGGCTGGCTGCTCAGCCAGATGGATCTCGGCGGCGGCGTGTTCGCCTCCAAGATCGCGCAATCGCGCACGGTGACGGTGGCGATCGACGCGATGAATTTCCGTAAGGCCGTTTATGTCGGCGATCTCGTTTCCGTCCACGCCAATCTGGTGCGGGTCGGACGGACCTCGATCACGGTTCACCTCGAAGCCTGGGTCGTGCGGCGCAAGGAGATGCAGTCGATCTTGGTGACCGACGGCAACTTCACCTACGTCTCGATCGACGACGACGGCCGTCCGCAGCCGGTGAGGCCGGATGGCGCGCCGATCGCGACGTAAGACTCTTACGGGCAGGGACGCTCGTAGCCGTCGCGGCCGATGAACGTGCCGCGGCGGGGATCGTAGCTCTGCGAGCGCATGCAGCGCGGCGTGTCGTCATAGTAGCGCGGCGGCGGCGCGTATTGCGCCTGGACGCCGCAATAGCGCGGCGAAACCGCAGCCCAGCCGCCGGGCTGTTCGACATAGCAGTTGCCTTGATACCAGCGATAGCCACCCGCCCGCGGCTCGCCCTGTGCGCCGATGGCGGCACCCGTGCCTGCGCCGACGATGGCGCCGATCGCCGCACCGCGGCCGCCACCCAGCGCGCCGCCGACAATGGCGCCTGCAGCGCCGCCGAACAGCGCGCCGCCGAGCGTGCTTTCCTGCGCCGCCGCTTCCTGGAGGGGGGTGCAAATGGCAAGGGCAACCAGCATCGAAAGCGCGAATTTCGGTATCATCTCGTTTCTCCGGCCTTTTGAGCGATTCGTGGCAAGTCCCGTGGCCAGCTTTGGCATAGGTTACCCATGCGGCGCAACGGTGGCCGGAGGACAATCGGCCATGCAACCCGTTGGTAGGCCGGAATTAATCTTAAGGCCGGGCTCATGTCGGACAGCTACATTATTGAGGTTTCTTCGCAGCCGGCGGGCATCGTCGTGCGCGATCCCAAAGGCTTCAGGTTTTTCGCGGCCTCGCGCCGTTTCTATCGCCTGGAGGGCCAGGTGTTCCGCAACGCACGCGAGGCCGAGCGCGCCGCCCGCAAGCTCGCGAACGGAATGCCGCTGGCGGCCTGACCGCCAGCGACCTTCTTTCAGCGCTCAGAGTTTGGTCGCCGACCGCGACAGCAGCTTCCATTCGTTGCCCTGCTTCTGCCAGTTCATCAGGATGGCAAGGTTCTGCGGCGTCTTTTTGCCGTCGGTAAACTCCTGCTCGCCGACGAAGTTGAAGCGCACGATCGCCGCCGGGCCGACGACACGGACCGTCGGGTTCTTGTATTCAAGCGTCGTCCATTTGTATTTCGCGTTCTTGACGCCATCCAGCAGGGCCGCCTTGGTGTCGACCGCGCCGCTGGAGTGGCTGTAGCTGAGTTCTTCCGCGCAGAGCGGGGCGATGCCGTCGGCGTTGCCGGCCGCCTGCGCCGCGCGGAACGCTTCGACGCTCTTCGCAATGGCGTCCTCGTCCGCACCGGCAAGTGCGATGCCCGGGATCATGCTGACGAGGCCGATGGCAAGCGCCGGCAGAGCCAGCTGGCGACGATCGATGTTCATGGTTTCCTCCATTCCTGAGTTTGCAGGCAGTGTTGTTATGTGGGCAGTCTTGTTGCGTAGGCAGTCTTGCGGTCACGTGGTGATTTGTCGAGCCATGGTGCAATTGCGAAGGCGTGGCTTCGGCGCCGATAGTGCCTTTAATCAGGTTTCGTGGTCGCCCTCTTATTTGCCTTGCGGCTGATCTCCCTCGTTGACCGCGGCGCCAATCAGCCGCACCATAACGGCATCATTGTGCCCGCGTGCGTATCTCAAGGGTGCTGCCATGGCCGGACTCTCCAACCGCCAGACTGAAATTCTCAACATCGCCCGTGCCTCCGGCCGCGTGATCGTGGAAGATCTCGCGCGTCGTTTCGAGGTGTCGGCGCAGACCATCCGCAAGGACCTCAACGACCTCTGCGACCAGCGCTCGCTGACGCGCATTCACGGCGGCGCCATCATCGCCTCCGGCGTCGAGAACCTCGCGTACGAAGCGCGGCGCTTCGTGGCCGCCGACGAGAAGCGGGCGATCGGCATTGCTGCGGCGCAGCGCATTCCGAACGGCTGCTCGCTGTTCATCAATATCGGCACCACGACGGAGGAAGTCGCGAGCGCGCTGACCTCGCACGAGGATCTGCTCGTCATCACCAACAACCTCAACGTCGCGATGCTGCTCTATCGGCACCCGCGCATCGAGGTGATCGTGGCGGGCGGTGCGGTGCGCCGCGCCGACGGCGCCGTGATCGGCTCGACCGCGATCGGTCTGATCGGCCAGTTCAAGGTCGATTACGCCATCATCGGCGCATCCGCGATCGACGAGGAGGGCGCGCTATTGGACTTCGACTATCGCGAGGTGCAGGCGGCGCAGGCGATCATTGCGAACGCGCGCAGCGTCATGCTGGTCGCGGATTCCACAAAACTCCGCCGCAGCGCGCCGGTGCGCATCGCCCATCTCAGCCAGATCCAGACGTTTGTCACCGATGCGCCGCTGCCCGCGAGTCTCGCCAACATTTGCCACACGCGTGGGATCGAGGTGGTGGAGGCGATGGAGAAGCTTGCGGCAGATATCGAGGAGGCGGGCGAGCCGGCATCGACGGTGGTGCGGCTAAAGTAGCGCGATCCGCTCTGTGCCCCGGACGCAGCGCAGCACGAAGTGATGCGCTGCAGAGCCGGGGCCCACGACGCTCGACGTCGACGTATCAGCATGGGTCCCGGCTCTGCGGAGCAGCGCTATGCGCTGCGCCGCGTCCGGGACACGAGTCGCCGTATTCAAATCCAATCGGATCAAGGGGGTTTCCCAACCCATTTCCCCGTTTTTACTTGCTTTCGCTTTTCTTTGTGATTTACTCTAATCCGAAAGTAAAATCGCCGAAACGAACAGGCGATCGCCGCCGGGGAACGTTCGTTGGACAGGGTTTTCGATCTCGCCATCATTGGAGGCGGCATCAACGGCTGCGGCATCGCGCGCGATGCGGCGGGCCGGGGCAATTCTGTTTTCCTGTGTGAAATGAATGATTTGGCGAGTGGGACGTCGTCCTGGTCGACCAAGCTGGTGCATGGCGGCCTGCGCTATCTCGAATATTACGAGTTTCGGTTGGTGCGCGAGGCGCTGATCGAGCGCGAGATCCTCTGGCAGATCGCGCCCCACATTATCAGGCCTTTGCGTTTCGTTTTGCCGCACCACGCAGGATTGCGTCCGGCCTGGCTGCTGCGGCTGGGGTTGTTCCTGTACGATCATATCGGCGGGCGGAATCTGCTGCCGCCGACGCGCTCGGTCGATCTCGTCCATGACGAGGTGGGGAAGCCCCTGATCGCCAACCGCTACCGCAAAGGCTTCGAGTATTCCGACTGCTTCGTCGATGACGCGCGGCTCGTCGTGCTCACCGCGCGCGATGCGGCCGATCGCGGCGCCGAGATCCACACCCGCTCGCGCGCGGTCGAGATCCGGCAGGTCGACGGCATCTGGCACGTCACCGTCGAGAACGGCATCACCGGTGCGCTCACCACGATACGCGCGCGCGCGCTGGTCAACGCCGGCGGCCCCTGGGTCGAGCAGGTGCTGTCGGCAGGTTCCGGCGTCAACGCGCGCGCAAAAGTGCGGCTGGTGCAGGGCTCGCACATCGTGGTGCGCAAGCTCTATGAGCACGACCGCGCCTACATCTTCCAGAACGCCGACGGCCGCATCATCTTCGTCATTCCCTACCAGAACGATTTCACGCTGATCGGCACCACCGATCGCGACTACGATGGCGATCCGGCCAAGGTGAAGGCCACGGCTGAGGAGATCCAGTATCTCTGCGCCTCCGCCAGCGAGTACCTGAAGAAGCCGGTGTTGCCTGCCGACGTGGTCTGGACCTACTCCGGCGTGCGCCCGCTCTATGACGACGGCGCCAGCGAAGCCAAGGCCGCGACCCGCGATTACGTGTTCGAACTGGACACGCCCGGCGGCGCGCCGCTGCTGTCGATCTATGGCGGCAAGATCACGACCTATCGGCGCCTTGCGGAAGAGGCGCTGGAGCGGCTTGCGCCGTATTTGCGCAGTGCAAAAGCGAAGGAAGGCTGGACCGGCAAGGCACCGCTGCCGGGCGGCGACATGGACGTTTCGGCGGTCGCCGCGCTGACCGCGGAACTGGTGCGGAGCTATCCGTTCATCACCCCCGCGCATGCCGGCCGGCTGGCGCATGCCTATGGCACGCGTGCGACAAAATTGCTCGGCGGCGCGAAATCTTTTGCCGACCTCGGCCAGTCGTTCGGCGCTACGCTCACGGAAAGCGAAGTCAGGTATCTGATCGCAAACGAATGGGCGTATAGCGCCGAAGACATCGTGTGGCGAAGATCCAAGCTCGGCCTGCGGCTGTCGGCAGACGAAATCGCAAGCCTCGACGAGTGGATCAAGGCCCACCGCGTCTCCGGTGAACGACCCTTGCGCGAAGTGGGGGGACGGCCATGAGCGTCACGCTCGAACACGTTACGCGAACCGTGGACGGTCTCCCGACCATCCGCGACGTCTCGCTGACGCTGGAGCGCGGCACGCTGAGCGTGCTGCTCGGACCGACGCTTTCGGGCAAGACCTCGATCATGCGGCTGCTTGCCGGCCTCGATCGTCCGACGACAGGCCGCGTGCTGGTCGACGGCAAGGACGTCACCGGCGCCGACGTGCGGCAGCGCTCGGTCGCGATGGTCTATCAGCAGTTCATCAATTACCCCTCGCTGACCGTGTACGAGAACATCGCATCGCCCTTGCGGGTGCAGGGCAGGCCGCGCGAGGAGATCGACCGGCGCGTTCAGGAAGCCGCGAAATTGCTGCGGCTTGAGCCCTTCCTGAAGCGCACGCCGCTGCAATTGTCCGGCGGCCAGCAGCAGCGCACCGCGATTGCACGCGCGCTGGTCAAGGGCGCCGACCTGGTGCTGCTGGATGAGCCGCTCGCCAATCTCGATTACAAGCTCCGCGAGGAGCTGCGCGCCGAGCTGCCGCGCATCTTCGAGGCCTCGGGCGCGATCTTCGTCTATGCGACAACAGAGCCTTCGGAGGCGCTGCTGCTCGGCGGCGACACCGTGTGCATGTGGGAAGGCGAGGTGCTGCAGGCCGGCAGTACGCCGAAGGTCTATCGTCAGCCCGGCACGCTGCGGGTGGCGCAGGTGTTCTCCGATCCGCCGCTCAACATCGTCGAGATCGAGAAGAAGAACGGTCTTGTGCAGTATGCCGGCGGCATCCAGGCGCCGGCCAGCGGGCTCTATGCACAGCTGGCCGACGGCCCGTACCGCGTCGGCTTCCGCGCCCACCAGCTCGAAGTGGCAAATGGCATCGCCGGCCGCCATGCGTTTCACGCCACCGTCACGGTGACCGAGATCACCGGTTCGGAAAGTTTCGTGCATCTCAATCGCGACGCCTCCAACTGGGTCGCGGTGCTGCAGGGCGTGCATGAATACGAGCCCGGCCATCTGCTCGATGCTGTGCTCGATCCCGACAATCTGTTCGTGTTCGACGCTGCCGACCGGCTGGTCGCGGCGCCGGATGCCATAGCGTTTTCAAGCGAAGTGCGTAGCGGTTCGCGTGAAGAAAACGCGTCAAAAAATAAAAGCGCGTGAGGGAGATGCGACATGGCACGCATTGACCTCGTCGATCTCGCGCACTCCTATGGCGGCAATGACGCGCCGGCGGAATCGTTTGCGCTGAAGCCGGTGACCATGACCTGGCGGCAGGGCGGCGCCTATGCGCTGCTCGGGCCTTCCGGCTGCGGCAAGACCACGCTTCTCAATCTCATTTCCGGGATCGTCACGCCGTCGCGCGGAAAGATCCTGTTCGACGGCGCCGACATCACGCCGCTGTCGACGCGCGAGCGCAACATCGCGCAGGTGTTCCAGTTCCCGGTCATCTACGACACCATGACGGTGGGCGAGAACCTCGCATTTCCGCTGAAGAACCGCGGCGTGCCGAAGGCCAGGATCGACGCGCGGGTGAGGGAGATTGCGAACCTGCTCGATCTCACGCCCTGGCTTGGCCGCAAGGCGACCCGGCTGACGGCCGACGCCAAGCAGAAGATTTCGCTGGGGCGCGGTCTCGTCCGTTCCGATGTCGCCGCGGTGCTTTTCGATGAGCCGCTGACGGTGATCGATCCCGAGCTGAAATGGCAATTGCGGTCGAAGCTGAAGGCGCTGCATCGCGAGCTCGACCTCACGATGATCTATGTGACCCACGACCAGACCGAGGCGCTGACCTTTGCCGATACCGTCGTCGTCATGCATGACGGCCGCGTGGTGCAAAGCGGCACGCCGGCGGAACTGTTCGACAAGCCCGAGCATACGTTCGTTGGATATTTCATCGGCTCGCCCGGCATGAACATCGTACCGGCCAGGGTGAGCGGACACGAGGCCCGCATCGACGGCCACGTCATCGGCCTGCATCGCAATTACGGCGTGCTGCCTGATGGCGCGAATATCGAGATCGGCGTGCGGCCGGAATTCGTCAATGTCGCGGCGCCCGCGTCGGGCCTGTTGTCGGCGACGATCGAGCGCATCGACGATCTCGGCCGTGTCCGCTTCGCCCGCGTCCGCATCGGCGAAGCCAAATTCGCCGCCCGCGTGCCGCCGGGATTCTCTGTCCCCGACAACGACGTAGGACTCGTCTTCGATCCCGCGCATGTTCACGTCTATGCCGACAGCCGTCTGGTCGAGGGGGTTGCCTGATGGACAAGACCATCAACCAGAAGGCCTGGTTCCTGGTGCTGCCGGTGTTCCTGGTGGTCGCGTTCTCCGCAATACTGCCGCTGATGACGGTCGTGAACTATTCGATGCAGGACACGTTCGGCAACAACCAGTTCTTCTGGAATGGTGTCGGCTGGTTCAAGGAACTGCTCGATCCCTCCACCGATCTCGGCGGGCGTTTCCTGGCCTCGCTCGGCCGCAATCTGTTGTTCTCGGCCATCATCCTGGCGATCGAGGTGCCGCTCGGCATCGTTGTCGCGCTGTCGATGCCGCGCCAGGGCTGGACGGTCGCGGCCTGTCTGGTGATCCTCGCACTGCCGCTGTTGATCCCGTGGAACGTGGTCGGAACCATCTGGCAGATCTTTGGCCGGCCCGACATCGGCCTGCTCGGCTACACGCTGAACAGTCTGGGCATCGACTACAATTACGTCTCCAACGAGTTCGACGCCTGGGCCACCGTCATCGTGATGGATGTGTGGCACTGGACCAGCCTCGTGGCGCTGCTGTGCTACGCCGGGCTGAAGTCGATCCCCGACGCTTACTATCAGGCGGCCCAGATCGACGGCGCCTCGCGCTGGGCGGTGTTCAAGGCAATCCAGCTGCCGAAGATGAACCGCGTGCTGCTGATCGCGGTGCTGCTGCGCTTCATGGACAGTTTCATGATCTACACCGAGCCGTTCGTAGTGACCGGCGGCGGGCCCGGCAACTCGACTACCTTTGTCTCGATCGAACTGGTCAAGATCGCACTCGGGCAGTTCGACCTCGGCAAGGCCGCGGCACTGTCGCTGGTCTACAACCTGATCATCCTGATCGTGTGCTGGATCTTCTACACGGTCATGACCAATGCCGGGGCCGAGCGCCCCGAAAAGCAGGGAGCCGCGTGATGAACACGATCCCGGGCCGCCGCGTCATCATGGTGGTGTTTCTGTTTTTCCTGCTGTTGCCGATCTACTGGCTCATCAACATGAGCTTCAAGACCAATACCGAGATCGTCACCACGATGACGCTGTGGCCGCACCAGCCGACGCTGGAAAACTACAAGCGCATCTTCACCGACGAGAGCTGGTACTCCGGCTACATCAACTCGCTGACTTTTGTGCTGATCAACACCGTGATCTCGATTTCGGTGGCGTTGCCGGCGGCTTATGCCTTCTCGCGCTATCGCTTCCTCGGCGACAAGCACCTGTTCTTCTGGCTGCTGTCGAACCGCATGGCGCCGGCGGCGGTGTTCGCGCTGCCGTTCTTCAATCTCTATTCCGCGATCAATTTGTTCGATACGCCCTGGGCGGTCGCGCTCGCGCATTGCATCTTCAATGTGCCGCTCGCAGTCTGGATTCTCGAAGGGTTCGTCTCGGGCGTGCCGCGCGAGATCGACGAGACCGCGTTCCTCGACGGCTATTCGTTCCCGCGCTTCTTCGTCAAGATCCTGGTGCCACTGATCGCCAGCGGCATCGGCGTCGCTGCGTTCTTCTGCTTCATGTTCTCCTGGGTCGAACTGCTGCTGGCGCGTACGCTGACGTCGGTCAACGCCAAGCCGATCTCGGCGATCATGACGCGCACGGTCTCGGCCTCCGGGATGGACTGGGGGCTGCTGGCTGCGGCCGGCGTGCTCACCATCATCCCCGGCGCGCTGGTGATCTGGTTCGTCCGCAACTACATCGCGCGCGGCTTCGCGCTGGGCCGGGTGTAGGGGGCGCGGATGGAACACATCGCATGGATGGCCTGGACGCTGCCGACCGCGATCTTCTTCGTGATGCTGGCGTCGACGCTCGGGGTCATGATGTGGCTGGCGGTCGCCTATCCCGAAGCCGAGCGCGTCGGCGTGTTGCGGATTCCGACCACGCGCGGCGACCGGCTGTTCATCTCGCTGGTGCTCGCCGCGGTCATTCATCTGTTGTGGATCGCTTTCTTTGGCACCGACCCGATCGCCACCTTGCCGATCGGCGAGGGCGTTGAAATTTCGAGCCTGTGGCTCGCAACCCTGATTTCGCTCCTTGCGGCCGTTGCGATCTTCCGCACCGTCTGAAGGACGAAAAAGAGCAGATCCGGGATCAACCCGGGCCTGAGTTCGTGTTTGTCGCTGCAACCGGAGGATTCAACATGCGACGCTTGAGAGGAAGAAACGGCCCCTCGACCAAGGAGAGCTTTCTGACGATGACCAGCGCAGTCGCGCTGATCGCGGCTTCCGTTACGATGGCCGCACCCGCGCGTGCGGACGACGCCGTCAATCAAAGGTGGATCGACAGCGAATTCCAGCCCTCGACGCTGTCGAAGGCCGATCAGTTGAAGGAGCTGCAGTGGTTCGAAAAGGCGGCGGCCCCGTTCAAGGGAATGGAGATCAACGTCGTGTCGGAAACGATCACGACGCACGAGTATGAGTCCCGGACGCTGGCAAAGGCCTTCTCCGAGATCACCGGCATCAAGCTCAAGCACGACCTGATCCAGGAAGGTGACGTCGTTGAAAAGCTGCAGACCCAGATGCAATCCGGCAAGAACGTCTATGACGGCTGGATCAACGATTCCGACCTGATCGGTACGCACTTCCGCTACGGCCAGACCGTGATCCTGTCGGACTACATGACCGGCGAGGGCAAGGACGTCACCAACCCGCAGCTCGACATCAACGATTTCATCGGCAAGTCCTTCACCACGGGCCCGGACGGCAAGCTCTATCAGCTTCCCGACCAGCAGTTCGCGAACCTCTACTGGTTCCGCTACGACTGGTTTTCCAATCCGGACTACAAGGCCAAGTTCAAGGCCAAGTACGGCTACGATCTCGGCGTTCCCGTGAACTGGTCGGCCTATGAAGACATTGCCGAGTTCTTCACCAACGACATCAAGGAGATCAACGGCGTCAAGGTCTATGGCCACATGGACTACGGCAAGAAGGATCCTTCGCTCGGCTGGCGTTTCACCGACGCCTGGCTGTCGATGGCCGGCAACGGCGACAAGGGCATCCCGAACGGCAAGCCGGTCGATGAATGGGGCATCCGGATGGAAGGCTGCCGTCCCGTCGGCTCGTCCGTCGAGCGCGGCGGCGACACCAACGGTCCGGCGGCGGTCTATTCGATCGTCAAATATCTCGACTGGATGAAGAAGTATGCCCCGCCGCAGGCGCTGGGCATGACCTTCTCCGAATCGGGACCGGTGCCGGCACAAGGTGCGATCGCGCAGCAGATCTTCTGGTACACCGCCTTCACCGCCGACATGGTGAAGCCCGGGATCCCGGTCGTGAATGCGGACGGCACGCCGAAGTGGCGCATGGCCCCGTCGCCGCACGGCTCGTACTGGAAGGAAGGCATGAAACTGGGCTACCAGGACGCCGGCTCCGCCACGCTCCTGAAGTCGACCCCGCCGGATCGCCGCAAGGCGGCCTGGCTCTATCTGCAGTTCATCAACTCCAAGACGGTGTCCTTGAAGAAGAGCCATGTCGGTCTCACCTTCGTTCGTGAATCCGACATCTGGGACAAGTCGTTTACCGAACGTGCGCCGAAGCTCGGCGGCCTGATCGAGTTCTACCGCTCGCCCGCGCGCGTGCAGTGGACCCCGACCGGCAACAACGTGCCTGA
>PNLC01000055.1 GCA_013822885.1 Bradyrhizobium sp. | reverse complement strand
AGATCACTACCCTGTGCAATGCCGTACTTCAGATTCGGCATCGCATCGTCTGCTCCGCCCGCTAATGTTAAAGAATTGGCTCGAGTCTGAACTCGAAACCGTCAACACGACGTTCTTGTCAGATCTTGACTATTAATGCGCGCAAATTGAGCACCCGTTGGACCCGAAAGTCATTCGATTCTCCGAATGACTTTCGAGGGCGTCCACACGCCTGTCCAGCATGGATAGGCGCGGCGTTTCATAGAATGACAGTCGGTCATCTGACGGCTGAGTTCGACGAAGCGCGCTCATACTCTGCTCAGCGCCTGGCCATTGTCATTGAGGAAATCCTCTCGACCAACCACCGCCGCAATGCCGGCGCTTTCATCGACCGTGCAGTCTGATAATTGTCCCTCGCGCCCCATACGCCTTGTTGGGGTTTCCGGAAGGCGGGCCGGTAGAACTCGCTTACGTCTGTTAATCGAGGAAAGTGATGATCCTCTTTCTATCCTCTTGATACAAGACCACCATACGGCGTCATGTTGTTGCCGGCCCCGACCTCATCAGGGTTCGCAATGAAGCGGTCGAATTTCTCGTCTCAGACGAAGCACCTTCCAAATACGATGACGATCAGCGAAATGCTTCGCTGTGGGACGGGGCTCGATTTCGTGCCTCTGCTCTGGGAACTTTCGATCTGTTGTTGCCGCAGCGCTCCTACTTTCAGCCACCTAGAAACGTGTGAAGCAACGCGCTGCGGACCTCCGGCCATGCCCTGACGTCCAACGCAACCGCCTGATGGATTGCCGGCTTATTTAGGCTTCGAATCCGGAGGGCAATCGGGGCGAACTTCCATCGGCTTGCCGCCGCTCTGCACCGTCGGCGCAGCCGAATTGGCATGTCCACCGGCAGATGGCAGAATGGCGCTTTTTTCCATCGCCATGGAATTCGATGTCTGACCGGCGCTGCCTGAGGTCGCGGCGGCCGACGTGTTGCAGCTCGTCTCCTGCTTTTCGCTCGACGGCGCCGTCGTTTGCGCGGCTGCGGGGCTCGCAACCAACAATCCCACAAGAACTGCCGATCCCACGAGAACTTCGGCCATGACGCGCTGAATCATTATGAGCTCCTGTGAGCGAAATCTGTACAATGAGGTACAGAAGAACGATGCGCCTGGGTGATGGTTCCATGAGGCCACGAACTCGTTGCCGCAGGCGTCCGCTGAACCGCAGGTCGGAGGTTGGAGTTTTCCGAGTTCGCCATCTATTCGCACAACTTGCCTCGTCGCGGGATGTGGAATGAACGAACGGCGGCGTGCCGGTGCTTGTGGAGCGCAGGGCCGGTGTGCGGAGCGCCGATCCTCAAATGCGTCGAAGAGGGACTTCCGTTGACCGATAACGATGAGATTTACGCTCTGCGCACGTGACGATGACGTGGCCGGCGACATTTTGGTCAATACAGGGGTCAACCAGTCGCTCGGTCCCGGGGGCAAGCAAGTGGGCAACCATTTGCACGTGCGGCACCCGGAAACCCACGTCCCCGTTCCTGCCGCCGATGCTGTAGGGCTTGTTGAGGAAGTACTCGCGGTTACACAGAGCCTTCTCAGCGTATTGGTCGATCGCCACGCTGATTGCCTCGACGTGCTGGTAGCACCCTCCCTCTCTCATCGCTAAATGGCGAACTTCCGCAAGCGCCTTGATGAATGGCGGTGGAGTGGGATCATCGCCAAAATATTTCACCACTTGCGCCCTCCAAGTACCTTCTGAGGCCTTGGCAAATGCGGCGCTCACGCGGTCGCGCTCGGCACAGAGGCTATCGATTTTCTCGACGATTCTCAGAAGCAGGGCCTCAGCCGATGACACCACTCGCGCTATAGGGTCCGGCGTGCCCCCTGAGAGGGATTTGTAACAGGCTCTCAGGCAGCTCGGATTTGATCCCCAACCGGACCGTGGCGTTGCATAGCAGTTTGCGATGGCTGGGCGGCGCTCAGAGTCTCGGCCTGTGCGCGGCAATCAGCAGCAAAATCCTGTAGCCGCTCGACTGTCAACGAATCTATTACACACCAAGCTAGACGATCGGCACGAGCAGCTTGGTCTAGCAGATACTGTATCTTGGTAATGGTTGGACCCTCCGGCAGAACAATTTAAAGCAAATTGCTTCGTTCCGGGCCTGATGCATCCTTGGCTAATGGACAGTAAAGGGATGTGAGTTACCTCACATCGCGGGGACGGACCAGGAGAGCGCTGAGATCTCCAGCCTATCCTGTCCACGCCCATCGCAATGCTCTTAGCGCTCTCGCGTTCTCGGTTGATAGGTAGTTGCGCAAAGCGGCGTCATGCTTGTCGTAGAGCACGAGCCAGCGCCGTTCGTTGCGAGCGCGGCAGTCATCATCTTCTTCGGACACGCTATCGAGAATCGCTTCGTCCAAACGCTCAAACTCTATCGTCTCGTCGAGCGTTAATCCGATGAGGACGCGCTTACCGTCAGCGTCAACGACGTAGTTGTCATCATAGCCCGCCATGCGCGCACACTTTCAACAGGGCGCCATACAATCAAGGCGAGGTCCATCTTAACCTTGCCAATAAACCCTAACCGGTGCGATCGATTACGCGTCTATCAATACGGCTGGCTGTAGACGATCACCGGCGGCTTTCTTCGTGATCGATTACTAGCAATGAAAGGCTTTGTTCCGCTGGAGCGCAGCAGGAGCTCAATGTCCGGCCAAGACGGCCTCGTTTGATTGCCGCACGCACCCAATGCCAAGATGAATCGGCTATCAAAGCGTACGCAATCGAATGGCGATATAGGCCATGGTGTTTCCGTTACCGCAATATGGTTTCCCTTGCGCGCCATCACCAACTGATCCTGACCTGCCCTCCAGGAGTTACATTCGCACCAGTTCGGTTCGATGCCGCGGCAATAAGGCGGGCGGATTGGCCGTACGCGCTCATAGCGAGCAACAGCGGTGCACGGAAGGCGTGGTGCGATGACTATCTCGCAGACAAATGCTGGGCCGCTAAAAGCCTTCGAATTGCATGCGTCTTGGTTTAAAGCCTGGGTGTGTGTTTGCGAGCGCTACCTGCTACGCTTAGAAGGGAGGCACCGTCCCGTTCCCAGCGCCTCGTTTAAGACGCCATGGCGCAATGCCTCCAACAACTCGGCCAATAATTGCGGCTGAGCGCATCCGGCGGGATCGCGCCGATCGCCGCCATCAGGCCGAGTGCGATCGGCAGATCATAATGGCTGCCTTCCTTCGGCAAATCGGCCGGCGCTAGGTTGACCGTGATCCGGCGCGCCGGCAGCGCCAGCCCCGAGGCGATCAGCGCCGAACGCACCCGCTCGCGCGCCTCAGACACCGCCTTGTCAGGCAGCCCGACAATCGCGAACGCCGGCAGGCCGGGCGCCACCTGCACCTGCACGTCGACCGCGCGGGCCTCGATCCCCTCAAAGGCTACCGTAGAAACCCGCTGAACCATGCCGCCCCCAGTTCCACAATCGAAGGTAGCGGGGAACCGGAGGGAAAGTCAAGAACATTACGGGAACAGTAGGGAATCGGCAATCCACCCGGAGCGACCAGTCCTTCTGGGCTGGTATGTCCTGCCAGCGCCACGAGGGATTACCGATTACCGCGCCCCTCAGGGTTTTCCGCGGGTTGCCGGGCGGCCATCGGCAACGTAGTAAAATCTCACGCGTCGGCGCGCACGAGAATTGAGCAACCGCAGCTGTTGGGGAATCACATGTCGAAAGTCTGTTTTGCCGCGGGGCTGTGCGCGATCACGACCGCATTTGCCGCGCCCGCGTTCGCACAGGCGCAGCCGGTCCGGGTCGGCGGATTGACCTGTGACGCGGCGCCACGCGTCGGATTGATCGTCGGCTCGCGGCAGAATTTGCGATGCGTGTTTCGCTCGAATGCGACGGGGCGCACCTACAATTACACGGGCACGATCGGCCGGCTCGGACTCGATGTAGGAATTACCGGCGGGGGTAGATTGTTCTGGGGCGTGTTCGCGCCGACATCGCGCGTCGGATACGGCGTGTTGCGGGGAACCTATGTCGGTGCCAGCGGCAATGCGTCGCTTGGCCTGGGTCTGGGCGCCAATGTCCTGGTCGGCGGATCCAACCGAACGATCTCGTTGCAGCCGCTGTCGGTCGAAGGCCAGATCGGTATCAATCTCGCGCTGGGAGTAGCGCGTCTGACGCTCCGGTGATCTTGAATTTTCCACCCCGAAAGACGAACGCCGTGATGCGGGCGGGCATATTGCCTGCGTTGGCGATCGTGTGTGCCGCCCTGCTTGCGGGATGCGCCACGGTCTACAATGTGCCCGGCAATGTGCCGCTCGGTGAGACGCTCGCCGACAACAATTTCGGCCGGGAGGTTCCGAACCTCGACGACGACGTGCTGCTGGCGCTGTCGTTCTCGGGCGGGGGTACCCGCGCGGCGGCGTTCTCGTTCGGGGTGCTGACCGAACTCGAGCGCGCCCGCGCCGGGTCCAACAAGACGAAATCACTGCTCGACCGCGTCGACTTCATCTCCGGGGTCTCGGGAGGATCGGTGACGGCGGCGTATTTCGGCCTCAAGAAGCGCGCGGCGCTGGATGATTTCCGTGAACGCTTCCTGCTGCGAAATGCGGAGGAGGGCCTCAATACCAGTGTTTCGCTCGGCAATATCGCCCGCGCCATCGGCGGCGGCGTCAACGATAGCCAGTTTACCAACTGGCTAGATGCCAACGTGTTCGACGGCGCGCGGTTTGACGCCTTTCGCGAGGACCGCCGGCCACGGGTCTGGATCAACGCCTCCGACATCTATAACCGCACGCCGTTCGTGTTCGGCAGGACCGCTTTCGACGCCCTGTGCAGCGATATCAGGCCCTATCGCGTTGCCGAAGCGGTCGCAGCCTCAGCCGCAGTGCCGCTTGCGTTCGCGCCGATCGTGCTGGAGACGTTTCCGGGCGGTTGCGCAAAACAGCTGCCGCCGCTGCTCGAACGCGCCCGTCGCGATCCGCAGGCACAGCCGCTGTTGCGATCGTTTGCGGAAGCCAATGCCCGCTACCGCGATGGCTCGATGCGTTTTGTAAAACTGCTCGACGGCGGCCTCGTCGACAATTTCGGCCTCTCCGGGTTCAGCATCGCGCTGATGGCGGCACAGCGACCGTTCGAGCCGATGACCGAACGGCAGGCGGTGAAGGTGCGGCGCGTCATGTTCCTCGTCGTCGATGCCGGCCGCGGCACCTCGGGCGACTTCGCGCAGCGTCTGGAGGGGCCAACCGGTGTCGAACTGGTCTCCGCCGCGGCGTCGACCGCGATCGACGCCAGCGTGCGGCTGAGCTACGCGGCGTTCTCCTCGCAACTCAACGAATGGTCGAACAGGGTGAAGCGCTGGCGTTGCGGCCTGTCGGCCACGGAGCGCGCGCGCCTCGGCGTCGGCAGCAACTGGCGTTGCAACGACGTCACCTTCTTCATCGAGCGGCTCGGCTTCGAGCAACTCGGTCCGGCGCGCGCCGGCATCCTCGAGGCGATTCCGACGCGGTTTGTCTTGCCGGCGGACCAGATCGACCTCCTGATCCAGGGCGGCGCCGACACGCTGCGTGAGAGCCGGACCTATCAGACCTTTCGGAAGGGTCTTTGAAGCCCGCGCGGCAAGATTTGCTGCCGAAGACGGGCTATCGAGCGCTCAGTTCAGCTTCCCCGCCGCAATCGCCGCGTTCGCCTGCGGCTGCTCCAGCATCTTCAAGGCAGACTCCAGCCCGTTGCGCAGGTTGGCGGCGGCGTTCTGGGTGCAGCGAAGGCGGCCGGAGGAAATGAATTTGACCTCGGTCGAGCCATCCGGCTTTGGCACGAGAATCCGGGTGGCAAGTTCGATCTCGATTGAGCCGTTCATGGTGCCGTAGGCGCCGACGATGTCGAAATAGACCAGCGGGGCGTTGGCGCCGGTGTCCTCGTAGACGAGGTCGCCAGGCTTGGTGGTCGGTTGGTCAGTCAATGGATTCTCCCAGGGGCGCGTAAGGTCAGGATCTGTGGCTACCTGCTTACGCGAATCCGGGGGCCCTCCCTAGGGCCTGTGCGGTTCCGATTGGATCAGAAGCTGGCGCTCGGGGACGGCGAAGAACAGCCGCCCCCGAAGACGCAAGTTCTAGAGGTTCATCACCATCGCCGCTGGATAGTAATGGAAACCATCGCCGGTCTTGGCGATGTTGCCGAAGCCGGGCCAGTTGAAGTGATAGGACATGACCGGGGTCTTGCTGGTCGCGATCATGTCGAGCAACTTCACCCGCGATTCCGCCGCCTGCTTCGGATCGCTGTCGTAGGAGAATTGCATCCGCGGCTTTTCGAGCAGCAGCACGGCGTGGTGCGTGAGGTCGCCGAGGAAGGCAAAGGATTTCCCCGCCGACGTCACCATGAAGATGGTGTGACCGACGGTGTGGCCGGGCGCCGCGATCGCCTGCACGCCGGGCAGGAATTCCTGGCCGTCCTTGATGAACACGATGCGATCGCGCACCGGCATCAAGTTTTTGCGGGCGTGTACAACGAAATCCTTTAGCGGACTGCCGAGCTTGCCTTCATCGGTCCAGAAATCGAAATCGCTCTGGGTGATGTAGACCTGCGCGTTCGGGAACAGCGGCTTGTCGTCGGCGCCGACGAGGCCACCGATGTGATCGATATGGGCGTGCGAGCACACCACGGCGTCGATATCGCCCGGCTTGATGCCGGCCTCGGCCATGCTCTTCTGCTGGCGGCCGGTGGTCGGTCCGAACGCCTTCGACGTGCCCATGCCGGTGTCGAACAGGATCAGCTTGTCGCCGGTGTTCACGATCGGCGAGTTCTGCTCGAGCACGACATTGTCGGGATTGAGGAAGTTGTCGGAGAGCATTTTTCTCACTTCTTCATCGGGCACACCGACGAAAGTACCCTTGGGCGGGCCGAGCGGCAGTGGGCCGTCGGAAACCACGGTCACTTCGGCGTCGCCGAGAACGAAGCGGTGCCAGTAGGGCGTCTGCGTGCCGAGCTTCGGCGCCTTGGCCAGCGCGCTGCCGCCAAGCATGGTCGATGCGCCCAGACCCGCACCAAGACCGGCGCCGAGCGCAAGCAAAGACCGTCGCGAAAGATTCGTCGTCATGCGTCTTCCTCCAGTGTTTTTATGAATTGCAGAATATGCCCCGGATAGATTCATCCGTGGCTACAGGCTGCGCCCGCTTCCCGATATTGGCAAGTGGAATGAGGCGAGAGAGGGGAGGCGTGAAAAGCATCTCGCCGGACGTGGCGAATTTACGCAAGCCGCGTCTTCGCGATCTCATCCCGGATGGTGTTGCGCCGCACTCCGTATCGTGCCGAGCGGTTCTTACATGAAAAGGATTTCGACGATCGCCGCGGCGGCTGCTACCAATCGTCGTAGTACCACTCCCCCCTCGGGTAATATCGCGGCCGCGCTCTCGCCTGCGGCGGCTGATAAGTCCGCTCGGGCCTGCGCACGACCGAAGGCGGCCGCGCGGCAGGCGGTGGGGATGCCCTGGGCGGCGTCGGCTCGGACGTCTTCGCGAGCGTCCGTTTCATTTCTTCCTGGCTGGCCTTGAGTTCGCCGATGGCCTTTGAATTGTCGGTGGCCATTTGCTGCTGGTTCGCCTTGAGCGCTTCGATGTTGCGCTCCAGCGCTGCTAGATCGCGCGCGATCTTCTGCAGCAACTGCGCTTGATCGGGAGGCGCTGCGGCTGCCGGCGGTGAAACGGCAGTCGGTGCGGCCGCGGGCGGGGCGGCATCTGGCGGTGTCGTCTGGGCCTGGGCCAGCGATGTTGCCCGCGGTGGCGTTGGCTGGGATGGCGTTGCCTGCGACGTTGCTTCCTGTAATGTAGCCTTTGGTGTTGCCGGCAGTGGTACGGTCTCCGCAGACGCCACCTGAACCAGGGATGGCGCGGACTGCGCGGCGAGCGTTGGGCCTTCGGGCGGCGATGATCGCGCTGAACCGAGCTGCGGCGCCCACCGGGTGACAATCCCGCCGCCATAGGCCGACAGGACCAGGGCCGTGACAACGAAGCCCGCGGCCATCAGCAAGGCCATGGGGCTCCGGGACGCGGGCTTTGCCGGCGATACTTGCGAAGGGGCTACGTGCTCAGGTGATACTTGCACAGGTGGCGGCTCTGCCACTGGCGCAGGCTGCGACTGTGGGGCAGGAGCGGCCGGAGCCGGGCGCGGGGTATCGCCCTCAATCTTCGCAAGCCGCTCGCTCATCTGCGTGAGCTGTTCGTCGGCGCGCTTGATCTCTTCGTAGGCGTGCGCCAGCCGTTCATCGGGGCGGCCGACCTGGGTATCGGCAGCTTTCTGGGCATCGGTTTCTTTTGGCGTCGGTGTGGAGTTCACTGGCGTTTACCTTGTTCCGTCCAATGTCATCCGCACTTGGCCGGCTCTCCGTGCAGTCTTGTCCAAAGAATGGCCGTATGATGGTAGAAGACTGGATCGCACGGCGAAAGCCCCGGAACCCGGCGGCCATGCTGCACGGTTAACCCGGCTCATTTCCCGGCGCGCTTTTTCTCGATGGTGTCCCAGATCCTTCCCGCGACGTCAGGTCCGCCGAGCCGGGCGATGGCGCGGATACCGGTGGGCGAGGTGACGTTGATCTCGGTGAGGTTGCCGTCGATCACGTCGATGCCGACGAACAGCAGGCCGCGCTCACGCAGCGCCGGGCCCAGCGTGTCGCAGATCTCGCGTTCGCGCGGGGAGAGCTCGGTGGCCTGCGCGGCGCCGCCGCGGACCATGTTGGAACGCAGATCATCCGGCGCAGGCACGCGGTTGACGGCGCCGGCGAACTCGCCGTCGACCAGGATGATGCGCTTGTCGCCGTGTTTCACTTCGGGGAGGAAACGCTGGATTACCCAGGGCTCGCGGAAGGTGACCGAGAACATGTCGAACAGCGAGCCGAAGTTCATGTCCTGCGGCAGGACGCGAAACACCGCGGCGCCGCCATGGCCGTGCAGCGGCTTCATCACCACGGCACCATGTTGTTCGCGGAACGAATTGATCTCGTCGAGGTCGCGCGAGATCAGCGTCGGCGGCATCAAATGCGAAAAGTTCATCACGAACAGCTTCTCCGGCGCGTTGCGCACCGAGGCCGGGTTGTTCACGACCAGCGTCTTGGGATGGATGCGCTCAAGGAAATGCGTCGAGGTGATGTAGGCGAGGTCGAACGGCGGGTCCTGCCGCAGCAGGATCACATCGAAGGCTTCCAGCGATTCGCGCTTGGGTTCGCCAAGGCTAAAGTGGTCGCCGATCTCGTCGCGCACGGTGAGCGGCTGCACCGGCGCCACCAGTTCCTCGCCGCGCAGCGAGAGCTTGTCGGGCGTGTAGTAGGAAAGGCTGTGGCCGCGCTTCTGCGCTTCGAGCAGCAGCGCGAAGGTGGAATCGCCGCGGATGTTGATGCGCGCGATGGGGTCCATCTGGACGGCGACATTCAGTTTCATTTTGGGGTGTCCGGGTCTCTTGAGGGTTGATAGCGTTTTCAAGCGAAGTGGGTACCGGTTCGCGTTAAGAAAACGCGTCCAGAAAAAGTCTTAGGGGCTGGCGTCGAAGGCGGCTAACAGATGGCGTGGCAGATGCCGCGGCGCAATCAGGATCGCGTCGAAACGCAGCTCGAATTCGGCATGCTCGGGATGCGCCACCAGCCAGCCCTGCGCGGCGTCGATGATGCGGGCCTGCTGGCGCGGCGTCACCGCGTAGGCGGCCTCATCGAGGCTGGCGCGGGCCTTGACCTCGATGAAGGCCAAGAGATTGCGCTTCTTCGCCACCAGGTCGATCTCGCCATGGGGCGTGCGGAAGCGTTTTGCGAGGATGCGATAGCCTTTTGCGATCAGGAAGGCGGCGGCGCGGCTTTCGGCGGAAAGCCCGGTACGGAAGGCAGCGACCCGCGCCGGCGAGGCGAGGTTTGCGGACGTGTCCGGCGGCGAGGGGCCTTCAGTCTTCGCCATCGTCGCCTCGGGCTTCTTTGGCGAGCTCCAGCGCGCGGGCGTAGACCTCGCGGCGCGGACGGCCGGAAAGTTCGACCGCATGGGCGACGCTGTCCTTGACGCTGTCGCATGCAAGCGATGCGCGCAACAGATTGTCGAGGTCGTCCTGCGTCATCACCTGTTCGTCGGCGCGCGGCGGGCCGATCACCAGCACGAACTCGCCGCGCGTTTCCAGCGTGGCGGATGTTTTCGCCAATTCCGCGATCGGTGCGCGCGAAACCTGTTCATGCAGCTTGGTCAGTTCGCGGCAGATCGCAGCGTCGCGCCCGCCCATGATGTCCGCAAGATCAGCGAGCGTGTCCTGCACACGGTTGCCGGATTCGAACATGACCAGCGTGGCGTCGATGCGGGCCAGCTCGGCCAGCCGCGTCCGGCGTGCGCCTTCCTTCGCCGGCAAAAATCCCTCGAAGAAGAACCGGTCGGTCGGCAGCGCCGCCACCGAGAGCGCGGTCAGGACCGACGATGCGCCGGGCACCGCGATCACGGCGTGGCCGGCCGCGCAGACCTCGCGCACCAGCTTGAAGCCGGGATCGGAAATGAGCGGCGTGCCGGCGTCGGACACCAGCGCGATGGCCGCGCCCTGCGCCAGCTTTTCCAGAATTTTGGGTCGCGCCATTGCGGCGTTGTGCTCGTGGTACGGCTTGAGCTCGGCTGAAATTCCGTAGCGCTCGGTCAGGCGGCGGGTGATGCGGGTGTCCTCGCAGGCGATGATGTCGACGCCGGCCAGCGTTTCAAGCGCACGCAACGTGACGTCGCCGAGATTGCCGATCGGAGTTGCGACCAGATAGAGGCCCGGCGCCGGCCTCGGCGCGTTCAGGACCTGGCCGCCGATCAAAAATGTTCTGTGCGCCGAACCCGGTTCGGCATCGGCACCGTAGTTGGAACTGGGTTTTGGGCGCATAATGGCAATTCTAGAGGGCCCGCAGCGTCAGCGCCACTGTGGGGTGGGTTGGATGGTTCCGGGCAAGGATGAGGAGATAGGCTTCTGCACCGGCAATGGCGCCGAGCGTCCCCATAATCCTTTTGTTTTGGTTAACTATTTCTCGACTTTATGCTGAATCCGGCATTGGGTTCAGGAGCGGTTCAGGAGCCTTGGTCCCAGATGGCCGGAGTTCTGGCCGACGGCGGTCGGTCAAGAGAAGAGAGACGATGGTAGGCCCGTTCAATCGCAAGCCTGGATCTTTGGATCCGCGGCTGCCGGGAGCGACCCGGCGGACGGTGGTTGGCCTCATGCTCGGCGCACCCCTGCTCGGCGCGTGCTCCGGGGCGCAGAATTCTCTTGGATCAGCCCAGAACACCGGTCCTGCCGGGCCGCCGCAGCAGCCGCTCACCGTCGGCACCGGCCAGGTCAAGGTCGGGATGCTGCTGCCGCTCTCGGCCGCCGGCAACGCGGGCGTCGCCGCCCAATCGATGAAGAACGCCGCCGAGATGGCGCTGGCGGAATTCCAGAATCCCAACATCCAGCTCCTGATCAAGGATGACGGCGCGACCCCGCAAGGCGCGCAGCAGGCCACCCAGCAGGCGCTCGAGGAAGGCAGCGAGATCATCCTCGGTCCGCTGTTCGCAGGTTCGGTCCCGTCCGCCGCGCAACTGACGCGCACCCGCGGCATCTCGGTCATCGCGTTCTCGACCGATTCCAGCGTCGCCGGCCGCGGCGTCTATCTGCTGAGCTTCCTGCCGGAATCCGACGTCAACAGAATCGTCGATTACTCCGCCGGCATCGGCAAGAAGTCCTTTGCGGCGATGCTGCCCGACAACGCCTATGGCAACGTGGTGGAAGCCGCGTTCAAGCAGGCGGTCGGCCGCAAGGGCGGACGAATCGTCGTGTTCGAGAAGTATGGATCAGATCGTGCGGCGGCGGCGCGGACGGTGGCGCAGGCGCTCGGTTCGGCAGACGCGCTGTTCATCGCCGACGACGGTGAGTCCGTCGTGGCGACGGCGGATGCGCTGACGGCGGCGGGTGCGAACCTGCAGAACATCCAGCTGCTCGGCACGGGTCTGTGGGACAATCCGCGCGTGTTCGCGAGCCCCGCGCTGCAGGGCGGCCTTTACGCCGCGCCGGATCCGTCGGGCTTCCGCGCCTTCGCCGGCCGTTACCGCGCCAAGTACGGCGCCGACCCGGTGCGTACCGCAACGCTTGCCTATGATGCGGTAGCACTCGTCGCGGCGTTGTCGAAGCAGCAGGGTGCGCAGCGCTTTGCTGCGGAAACGCTGGCGAATCCTTCGGGCTTTGCCGGCATCGACGGCCTTTTCAGATTCCGCTCCGACGGCACCAACGAGCGCGGCCTCGCCGTGATGAAGGTCGCCACCGGCGGCGGCACGCCGGTCGCGGGCTCGCCGAAGAGTTTCGGGGCGTAGCCGTCAGGCCGCGAGATCGGCTACGACGGCGTCGAGTACTGGAAATCCGTCCTTTGTCACCCGCAGCCTGCCGTCGGCGTCGACGATGATGGCGCCTTCCTCGCGCAGCACGGCGATGCGATTGGGGTCGAGCGCGCGGCCCGACAACGCCGCATAGCGGCGGGGGTCGATGCCTTCGGCCAGCCGCAATCCCATCAGCAGGAATTCGTCGGCGCGTTCTTCGCTGTTGAGGTGGTCATCTGTGATGACGCCGTGGCCGTTGGCTTCGACGCGCATCAGCCAGGCCTCTGGCCGCTTTTCGGTTGCAACCGCATGCCTGACGCCATTGATATCGAGCCGGCCATGCGCACCGGGGCCGATGCCGGCATATTCGTCGCCGCGCCAGTAGACCAGATTGTGCTGGCACTCCGCGCCCACGCGGGCGTGATTGGAAATCTCGTAGGCCGGAAGACCCTGATTCGCGCAGACCTCCTGCGTCACGTCATAGAGCGTGCGCGCCAACGCCTCGTCCGGCGTCTTCAGCTTGCCTGCCGCGTGCAGGCCGAAGAACGGCGTGCCTTCCTCGATCGTGAGCTGGTAGAGCGACAGATGTTCGGCGGCCTCCGAAATCGCGAGTTTCAGTTCATCGGCCCACATCTGCGGCGTCTGGTCGGGGCGGGCGTAGATCAGGTCGAACGAATAGCGATCGAACGCGCTGCGTGCGATGGCGACTGCGTCCAGCGCCTCGCGTGCGCTGTGCAGACGTCCCAGCGCCTTCAGCGAGGCGTCGTCCAGCGCCTGGACACCGAGCGAAACGCGGTTGACGCCGGCGGCGCGATAGCCGCGAAACCGCGCCGCTTCCACGCTGGTGGGATTGGCCTCCAGCGTCACTTCCACCGTTGGCGCCACGCGCCAGTATTTTCCGATGGCGTCGAGAATGGCGCCGACGGTCTGCGGCTGCATCAGCGACGGCGTGCCGCCGCCGAGAAAGATAGAGGTGACGGTTCGCCCAGGCACACGTGCAGCCGTGGTTTCGATCTCGCGCGCGAAGGCGCGCGCAAAACGTTCCTCGTCGATCGGTGCATGCCGGACATGGCTGTTGAAATCGCAATACGGGCATTTCGACAGGCAGAACGGCCAGTGCACGTAGACGCCGAAAGCTTCCTTTTTTCCCTCTCCCGCTTGCGGGGGAGGGCCAGGGTGGGGGCTAGCCAAGGCAGATCTCCGCCAGCTTGACGAAGGCGCGGGCGCGGTGCGAAAGGCCAAGCCCGAGCGGCGGCAGGCCATGCTTCTCGATAGAGGTCATCTCGCCGAACGTCCGCGCATGTCCGTCGGGCAGGAACGCCGGATCATAGCCGAAGCCGGCGGTGCCGCGCGGCGGCCAAACCAAAGATCCGTCGACGCGCGCCTCGACTTCCTCGAGGTGGCCGTCGGGCCAGGCGACGCACAGCGCGGAAACGAAATGCGCCTTGCGCTGGTCCGGCGCGGTCGCGCCGCGCTCCTGCAGCAGGCGCTCCACCTGGCTCATCGCCGCCATGAAATCCTTCCCGTTTCCGGCCCAGCGCGCCGAGTAGATGCCGGGCGCGCCGTCCAGCGCGTCGACCACGAGGCCGGAATCATCGGCAAACGCCGGGAGCTGCGCGGCATTCGCCGCCGCGACCGCCTTGATCGCCGCATTGGCCCGGAACGTCTTGCCGGTTTCCTCGGGCTCACCGAGGCCGAGCTCGCCCGCGGAAACCGCCTCGACGCCGTGGGGAGCCAGCAGTTCCCGCATCTCGGCAA
>PNLC01000054.1 GCA_013822885.1 Bradyrhizobium sp. | reverse complement strand
TGATGCGGCGTCGCAAGCCAGGGCAGGCCGGCGAGGTCGGCCCAGTCCTTTCCCATCACCTTGTCGCTCCATTCGGCCGGTGCGATCACGTGGTAGTCGTAGCGTATCAGCGGCATGAGCTGGAATTTTCGGTCCTCGATGGTGCGCTCGGACGGCGCCGTGAAAGCCGAGGATTCGGCAGGCGCGGCATCGACATAATATCCGACATCGAGTTCGCATCGGCCGATCTGCGCCAGCACGTCGTCGCTCATGCCGTAGCGAAGAAAGACCTCGGTATTCTTTTGCGAGGTGGCGAGGCCGCGCACGAACGGCCCGAGCCGGATCGATTCGGGATCCTGGAGCGTGCCGACGCGCAGCGTTGCGCGTACCGACTCGCGCAAGGAGTCCGCCATTGTCCTGAAGTCCGACGTCGCCGAAACCGCCTTGTGCGCCAGCGGCAGCAGGGCGGCGCCGGCTTCGGTCAGGGTGAAGCCGCCCGGCGTCCGGTTGAAGAGCTGAAGGCCGGTGCTTTCCTCGAGCCCTTTCAACTGCAGGCTGACCGCCGGCTGGGTCAGATGCAGCGAGGCCGCCGCGCGGGAAACGGTCCCCTCGCGGGCAACGGTGATGAAACAGCGCAGGGCTTGCGTACGCGGCAGGTCGTTCATGTCAGAAGCTTATAAGGCAACGCATGGCCCATTAGACAGGATTCTCGCTCCGAAGTCACAAGTTTTTGACGATGAAACTTGGCGTTGTCGTTCGGCTGGGAGCGGCGCGAACCGTGGCCAAACCGGATCCGGGGCTCGTCACTCCGACAGATTGTTGACTTTCCGCACCCAGCCGCGGACGTCGGCCAGTACGTCCGGCAGTACCGCCCTGACGTCCTGCACGGTCATGCCGGCCTTGATCCGGGGATCGTAGAGCAGGTTCAGGAGGTACTGATCGTAGACGTCGAAATAGCCCATCGACACATTGTCGTTGAACATCGTCCACGGCACGCTCGAGGTATCGTTGATCGGGCCAAGCGATTGCAGCAGTTCCTCGTAGGCGCAATCGAAGAAGACGAAATCGCCGTTGTCGACGGTCAGGATCACGTCGGAATGCTCGATCTCGAACCGCTCGTTCTTGCGGAAGCCGCTCAGGCATTGCGGGTCGAGCGAGGAGCGAATCTCCTTTGCGCGTTCGCTGCCGTAGAATGCCGTGATGGTGCGAAAGAGATCGCGGTCGCGTACCAGCTTGACCAGCACATTGGCATCGTCATTGTCGCCGGTCATCGCGATGTCGAGATGTTTGACCCGCGCGGCAATGTCGCCCACGATCTTTGCGATCTGCGCCTTGCGGTCGGCACGGGCGCCGTCCGCGAACACGCGCACCGGCGCCTCGTATTTCCGGATGCGGTCGACGCGTCCGGCAAGATGATATTCGGCGCCGAAGGCGATCTTCAGAAAGCCTTCGATGATTTCGCTGTCGGTGAAGACCTTCTTCTCGGTGCGCTGGCGGTGCGCGATCGCGGGGATATCCGCCGCTGCCGCTGACGGCACCACCACCTCGCCGAGCGCGAAGATGCCCAGGACTGCCATCAGGACGCGTAGGCGGAAGAATCGGCCGGATGTATGCATTCAAACGACGCTGCAGCAATCGGACCATGCGTGCAAGACTTGATCCCGCGCACGGCCCGATCACGCTGGCGGGCGCCCGTACACCGGTTCCCCGGCGCGAACTGCCTAGTTCCTGACGATCACCGTGGCGCCGACGGGCACGCGGCTGTAGAGGTCGGTGACGTCTTCATTGGTCATGCGGAAGCACCCGGACGACACCGCCTGGCCGATCGTCTCGGGTTCGTTGGAGCCATGAATGCGGTACAGCGTCGACCCGAGATACATCGCGCGCGCGCCGAGCGGATTGTCGACGCCGCCGACCATGTGGCGCGGCAGGTCCGGCCGGCGCCGCAGCATCTGCGCCGGCGGCGTCCAGCTCGGCCATTCCTTCTTCGCGGTGATGCGGTGGGTTCCGCTCCAGCGGAAGCCGTCCCGGCCGACGCCGATGCCGTAGCGAATCGCCTGGCCGTTGCCGAGCACCAGATAAAGCCTGCGCTCGGCGGTGTTGATGTAGATCGTGCCGGGCGCGTAGCCCCCGGCAAAATTGACGGTCGTGCGCGGGATCGGGCTTGCGCCGCCGCCGCGTTGGAAGAAATCTGGGCCGCCGCCCATCACGTCGCGCATGTCAAAAAAGCCCTGCGCCTGGGCGTGACCAGCACCCGCCAGCACCGTCACCGCCGCAACCAGCAAAGCAAAAGCCCGGATCATTTTCTTCCTCGCGAAAAATCACAATATGCAATGAGACAGGCCACAATTGCAGCGATTTCGCAAGCAACGAGCCCGTGACCAGCGCCATTTTCAGGCGGTTCGGTTCAAAAAGGCAACATGCCCCAGGCGATGGCTGCATTGTGCCGGTAATCCTTTGACGAAACGTGCGAAGAATGATTGATCGTCAGCAGCTTGCAGAATGATCGTGAAGGAGAGCGGCAGCATGAACGGCGCGGAAAGTCTGGTGCGGACATTGGTCGCAGGCGGCGTGGACGTCTGCTTCACCAACCCGGGCACCTCGGAGATGCATTTCGTCGCCGCACTGGACCGGGTCGAGGGGATGCGCTGCGTGCTCGGCCTGTTCGAGGGCGTCGTGACCGGGGCCGCCGACGGTTATTACCGCATGAAGGGCACGCCGGCTTCGACCTTGCTGCATCTGGGACCCGGCCTCGCCAACGGCCTTGCCAACCTGCACAACGCCAAGAAGGCGAACTCGGGCATCGTCAACATCGTCGGCCAGCACGCGACCTACCATATCGGCTACAACGCCCCGCTGACCTCAGACATCGAGGGCCTGGCGCGGCCGATGTCGTCCTGGGTGCGGACCTCGCCGGATGCAAAGTCCGTCGCCGCCGACGGCGCCGCCGCGATCGCCGCGGCGAAGAGCGCGCCGCCGCAGATCGCGACCCTGATTCTGCCGGCAGATACGGCCTGGAACGAGGCCGACGGCATTGCGCAGGTCGCGGCGGAAAGCCAGCGCGCCAGTTATTCCTCGCAGGCCGTGGACAACGCCGCCAAGGTGCTGCGCAACGGCGGTGCATCGACGCTGCTGCTGATGACTGGCAGCGCGCTCACCGAGCACGGGCTGGCGCTGGCGGCCCAGATCGCGGGTAAGACCGGCTGCAAGGTGATGGGCCAGACCTACAATCCGCGGATGGCGCGCGGCAGGGGGCGGTACTCGATCGACCGCATTCCCTACGTGATCGAGCAGGCGCTGCCGATCCTGAAGGACTTCAAGAACATCGTGCTGGTCGAGGCCAACGATCCCGTGGCGTTCTTTGCCTATCCGAACAAGCCGAGCATGCTCAAGCCGCAGGGCTGCGAGGTGCATCGCATGACTTCGGGTGCGGAAAATTCCGTCGCCGCGCTGGAGGCGCTGGCCGGTGCGCTGCACGCCACGCCGGCCGACCGGCAGCCGCAGAAGATGGTGGAAATCGCCAAGCCGACCGGCGCGCTGAACCACGCCTCGATCGCACAGGCGATTGCGATGGCGATCCCGGAAAACGCCATCGTGGTCGACGAATCCATCACCACCGGCCGTGGCTTCTTTCCGCCGACGGCGGCGGCAGCCCCGCATGACTGGCTGCAGAACATGGGCGGCTCGATCGGATTCTCGACGCCGGTCGCGACCGGCGCCGCTGTGGCGTGCCCGGACCGCAAGGTGATCTGCATGGTCGGTGACGGCAGCGCGATGTACACGCTGCAATCGCTGTGGACGCAGGCGCGTGAAGGCCTCAACGTCGTCACGATCGTGTTCGCAAATAAGATCTATCAGATCCTTCGCGGCGAATTCGACGGCGTCGGCGCCGGCGAGCCGGGCCAGCGGGCGCTCGACATGCTCAAGCTCGACCGCCCGGACCTCGACTTTGTCGCGCTCGCCAAGGGCATGGGTGTGCCGGGCCGCTCGGTCGACAATGCCGACGACTTCAACAAGGCGCTGGCGGAAGCCATCGCCGAACCGGGGCCGCGGCTGATCGAAGTGAAGATGTAAAGGCGACCTCACCGCTCGCCTTCGTGTGGAGGGCGTGCCGTCATGAAGGCCGAGCTGGACAAGGTCGTCAGCGCTATCCGCGAGTTCTATGCGCGCGAAACTTTCCTGCTCGACAAGGACGCGGGCGAGCGCGCGCTGACGCACCGGCTGGCGGTGCAGTTCGAAAAACAGTTTCCGGGCTGGGCGATCGATTGCGAATACGACCGGCTCGGCGAGCGCACGCTGCGGCTTCCGCACGGGTCGATCGTCTCCACCGACGACCACCTCGCCAAATCCATCTATCCCGATATCGTCGTGCATCAGCGCGAGATCCCGAACAACCTGCTGGCGGTCGAGGTCCGGAAGGCCGCCAACCATCAGCCGCTGGCGCATGACCAGCACAAGCTGCGGGCGCTGACCGATCCGCATCTGTGGTTCGCATACTGGGCCGGCGTGCTGCTGACACTGGGCAGGAAGCAGGTGACGATGTCGGAAATCTATACCAGCGGCGGTTACGACCAGACGCTGTCCGGCTGGTTCGCCGGACGGCTGAAGGATGCGGGCTTGAGTACACCGAGTGGTACAAGCCTGTGAGCGCCTAGCACGGCCGGCAGGACGCGCTTTTGACGATCCTCCCATGCTGCCCGACCTCGACCAGGCCGGCGCTGAAGGCGCGAGAGGCGCCCAAAAACGCCAGGCGAGGGCCAAACAGGCCCCGACGGGCTCTGGTGCCGGCGGCCTCTGCCTCCGATTGGACAAACTATCGGCAAATTGCGGTCAAAGCGGTAGCGGAACATGTTCCGTAGTAAGTTCCAGAAGCGTAGGGGATGTGGCATGGCGTACAGGATCGTCGCGGAACGCGGCAACGAGACTGTCAGAATGGACCGCACGAGTTCGCTGATGGCAGTTGCCAAGGCGCGGGTCTGGGCCAGCGAAGGCTGGGAAGTCACGATCATCGTTCGCGATCAGGAGCCCGAGATGGTTCCGCCGGTTCAAGCCAATCGCCGTTTGCTGGCCTACGCGTGATTTGAGCTCCCGGCGGCGATAGGCCCGCCCGGAGCAAACCCCTGCCGTTGAGATGGAACCGGCAACCTCGGCCGGCGTTATGGTTGCAGGCAGGGCTTTGAGGAGGGTGCCATGCAGTGGCGCTCAGTAACCACGGATGCCGACATGATGAGCGGCACCGGCGATGACGAAATCGGCTACGCAACCGGATGGACGATCAGCGGCCTCGCGACGCTGGGCACGATCGTAGCGCTATGGGTGTTTGCGATCTAACGCATGATCCCGATCCAATGGGACGCGAATGGGACGCGTCAGCGCGGCGGCGGCTTCTCTTCCGACAAACGCGGGCGCGTTTGTCGGAAGCCAGCTCGGAGACTAACGCGCTGGTGCTCCGCGCGAAGCGTCGCTCGTCAGTTCACGTTAGCTCGGTCGATTATGCTGGTCGAACATTCTCGGCCAGGTCGCGAGTTTGCGCTTGACGGATTGCTGTTGCCGCGTTTGCCTGCTGGCAGTGGTGGCTGGAGAGCGCCATGCGCCGCGAAACTGCCTACGATGTTGCAGGCTCCGACCGCCGCGGACACCCACGCACGGTTCTGACCTGGCTTGCCGAAGTTCTCACTGGCCCCACCACCGATCGCAGGCCTGGCTATCGGCGAACGCAATCGACGGCATTCAACGACCCTGCATCGACCAGGCTCGGCCAGTTCTTCGGCCCGGCGGCCGACAGGCATCCGGGCCTCTCCGGCTTCAGCCTCTTGAGCGAGGGGCGCGAGGCGTTCATCGCCCGTCTGGCGCTGTCTGACCTGGCCGAGCGTAGCCTCGATATGCAGTATTACATGTGGGACGGCGATACCACCGGCCGGATCATTGTCCAGCACGTGATGAAGGCGGCCGATCGCGGGGTGAGGGTGCGGCTCCTCGTCGACGATCCCTTCTACAAGGACAGCGATTCCGTCAAGGCCGGCCTCGATGCCCACCCCAATGTCGAGATTCGTCTGTTCAACCCGCTCACCAACCGGCGCTGGTCCATTCTTGATTTCGTTTTCGACTTCACCCGCGTCAATCGCCGCATGCACAACAAGCTGATGGTTGCCGACAATGCGGCGGCGATCGTCGGCGGTCGCAATATCGGCGACATCTATTACGGCGTGGACACCATCGCCAATTATCGCGATCTGGACGTGCTGGCGGCTGGGCCTGTCGTCCGCGATTTGTCGGATGTATTCGACCGATACTGGAATAGCCCCTCAACCGTGCCGATCGCGGCCATCGTCGATCGCGCCCATGACGCTGCCGATCTCGATGCCATCATGATGCGCTTGCGTGAGGCGATCGCGGCGGCCGACTACCCTTATCCGATTGACCAGGACCTCGATCAACTCGCCGCGCAGGGCGCCGAGCTTCGCGACAATCTCGTGTGGGCACACGGCTATATCGTTGCCGACGACCCGGAAAGCATCGCCCCCGGCAAGGAGAGCGACGACGTCATGGCTTTCATTCGCGCGCGGATCGCACATCTGAAAACGGAACTGCTCGTCGAATCGCCATACTTCGTTCTGCCGGCCGGGGCGCAGGCAACCGTCAAGGCGCTGCACGAGCGCAATGTTCGGGTACGCGTGCTGACCAACTCGCTGGCATCGAACGACATGCTGCCGGCGCATTCGGGCTATGCCAAGACCCGAAGGCGGCTGCTCGAGAATGGCATGGAGCTCTACGAACTGCGTCCGGACACTGACGCTTTCCGGCCGGGCTGGTCACTCGTTTCGGGGCGGTCGCGAGCGGCCTTGCACGCCAAGGCCATGGCGTTCGACGGCGAAGCGGTGTTCATCGGCAGCTTCAATCTCGACCCGCGCTCCGCCTCGATCAACACCGAAGCGGGCCTCTACATCGAGAGCGCGGAGCTGACCAAAAGGCTGACGGACTACATGGCAACTGGTGTGGCGCCCGAAAATTGCTACCGCCTCCGCCTCGATCCGAAAGGCGCGATCGTGTGGGAGACGGAGAGGGACGGCCAAACGGTGCGCTACCGGGGCGAGCCCGAAACCGGCTTTCGAAGGCGGCTGGCCGCCAACCTGTGGAAGCTGCTACCGATCGACTCTCAACTCTGACGCTCAAATGGGCGATGGTAGCGCCTGGAAACTCGGGTCGTGGTCGCAGTGCAATGCAACACACGTCCGACGATTCCGGGATGGAGCTTCGCGCATCCGATTGGCTGTAAACTAGATGGGTCGCAGAACAGCAAAATGGTGGACGCACAAGTGATCGAACCTTGGACCTCTCCCGTGTGAAGGTCCTGCCGCGCATTGAATACGTTGGTTGTTTCTTAGCGGGGAGATTCTTCCTCGTCTTTCGGGTCTTGTGAATCTTTTTCACTGGTCGCGTTTGAGCTTGCGCTTGCCCCAATGATGGGTCCTGGCATCGGGATCGAATCTCAGCACGACGTTACGATTGAGCGCTGTCATGAACGCGATCCGCGCCAACATCGTCGGGCCATTCCGCGAGACGAGCATCAGGGCCTCGATCGCGACTTGCCACTGCGTCAGCTCCGATTCCTCTTCGGGCAGAGCGGTAATGTAATCCGCGGCATCACGCAGCGTGTTCAGCTTCCGGCCATCGGGAAGATCTATCGCTTCTTCAAATTTGCGCTGCCAGTTTTGATCAGCCACGGCCTGCCGGCATTCAACCGCCTCCCGTCTCGGCAGAGGCCTTGATTGCCTTCGCAATCTCCAAGAGCCCCTTTGCCACCGCAAATGCTTCGATTGAATAAGTCTTGGTGCCGTCACTAATGGTGACGTTGGTGAATCGCTCCTGCCACTCAATTGCCTTCGCAAAAGCATCCTTTGCCGTTGCGGCAGTCGCTGACAGCGCGTGATCGTCCAATCGGCCTTGTACCAAAAACGACATATCCAATCCGGGTTGCTTAAATAAATGCGCCGGGTGCTCCAAATATTTCGTCCAGTCAGTCTGAAGTCTTCGTCTTCGTCATTGCTTCGACGTATTCGACCAGGCGTAAGTCGGTCCGACATTGTGGACAGCGGTATGTTCGAATTTCGTATTGCCGCGTCGCGTGCTCCGCGCCGAACGGCTCTCTCTCTACGCCGCAGGCGCTGCACGTAGGTGGTGGGGAGGATTGCAAATCGGACATTTGGGCTTGTTGCTGGCGGGAGGATGTTTAAACCTCATGAGTGTCTTGATGCGGGGCAGCTCTGGGAGGCAATTTGGTGAGAACCTTTTCTAGGAATTGAACGCCCATCTCGCACCCATTGATCCATACAAGTTCACATCGGCGAAATGCGGTTCCAGTTGTCGAGAGAACCAGGAAAAACTCCTTCAGGCGCAGCGATTCTACAGAATCTTTGAGTAGTAGCTTCGCTCCATCTTCCGCGACGTCCAACATCACGCACTGTCGGCTCCATGTGCCGTCAATAGCCTGTATGCGAACCGGGACTTCACGCGTGAATGCAACACGGTGGCGCTTTCGTTTCTCAGGACCTTCGGACATGTCCCGCTTCCAAATTTCAACGGCAACAGGTTGTACGTTTGGCTGATCTTGGCAAGTATGGAACCTACCCATTTTGGGTATCTTCTGCTAAGCACAGCAGAAATGAGAGTTAGCCCGATATGCCAAGCAGAAAACTCAGCAGGTCAGATGACCGAAGGCGAGCCGTCTCTCGCCACACTCTGTCGTACACGTTGTGTTCGATCAGCGAATTGTTCCGACACTATGATTTCGACCCGCTTGATCTTCTGGTTGTTCACGCGGTTCTGAATGCAAACGTCGTTCAGATCATGAAAAGCCCGGAGCTTGACGAGAGATACAAAAGTGTTGAGGCGGTCGAGCCGGACACGATCAAGCAAGGGATTTCTCGCGCGGCCCTTTCCCGATTTCTGAATTTGCCTCTCGAGACGGTTAGACGGCGGGTAGACCGGCTCAAAAGGAGGAAGATCCTACTCGAAGGCAGCGAGGGACTGATTGTAAGCGAAAGCAATATGCATAAGTTCGGTAACAATCACGAACTGCAATCCATCAACATGGTCTTGGTGAAAAAGCTTTTGCGCGACTTGAGGCAGATAGGGGTTAGTGGGCCGGACGACTTGTAAGCAGAGCTTGCCACGGCCAGCTAGAGGTTGAGTCGTCACGAAAGCTGAACATACGCCATGCCGTTTGAGGTTCGTGGCTGGGCCGGCGATTGCCGTCTGCGACGGCCGAAACCGCCAAGGAAGAATTTGCCAGAGCAGTCGATTGGCAAGTCGGAAACGGCATGCGCGGCGTTTCGATCAGCGATGGGACGAGGCGCCTCACCGTCGCCGAGTGTTCATGGAAGACGGCTTCCGCGGAGATAGCAGACACCGTGCGGCAAAGCCGCCGAAGAGCTCTGTATTCGATCTGGTTCCCTCCGACTGCCGAAGCCCCAGTCAACCTTCGAACGTTTTTGCGCCGCGATCCTGTCTAGACTAGAACGCAGAACGCGACGCGAACAAATTTTCCGGAAGCTCCCCGCGTGTTTCTGCTTGGTTCTGCCTGAAATTGCCGATAACTGCCGAGACGCCTCAATCCCAAAAATGCAAAAAGCCCCTATTTTGGGGCCTCGACTGGTGGTGGACGCACAAGGGATCGAACCTTGGACCTCTCCCGTGTGAAGGGAACGCTCTCCCGCTGAGCTATGCGTCCGGGATTGACGGAAGGACGAGCCTTGTCAGAGCCCGCGATTTACGAAGTGCGGGCCCTTAGTGTCAAGCGATCAATCTGGGCCGAAAGGGATCGATTACGCCCCCTGCTGGCGGGCGCGGGAGGCGTGGGATTGCAGGGCGCGGATGCGTTCGGCGAGCGTGCCGCCGCCATCCGAGCCGCCGATCGGAGGGGTGCCGGTGACGTCATTGGCGGGCGGTTTCGGCGCGGCCGGTTCCGCGGCCAGCATGGCCTCGATCGTCGAATTCGGTCCCTCGAGCTGGATTGCGAGCCTGGCGACCTCGGCGGCGATGTCGTTGATGCGCTCGCGCAGCAGCGCGTTTTCCATCCGCTCGGTCTGCCAGGAGCTTTCGGCCTGCTGCTGGATCGCGTTGATCTCGCGCTGCAGTTTGGCGCGCTCGTCGCGGGCGGCGCGCAGTTGCTCCTCGAGCGCGGCCTTTTCGCCGCGCAATTTCTCCATTGCCGCCGAATTGCCGCCGCCCGACAGCGCTGCGACCTCGCTGCGCAAACCCGCGATGATGCGGTCGGCGGACGCATTGGTCTGCTTGAGCTGGTTGTTTTCGAATTCGCGTTCGGCCAATAGCTTGCCCTGCTTGGACAGCCGCGTTTCGAGATCGCTGACGCGGGTGCCCAGCATTTGCGCTTCCTTGACCTGCACGATCAGTTGCCGGTCGAGATCGGTGACGCGCTGGCTCAGGTCCTGGACGCGGCTGCGCGCTTCCGCCAGTTCGCGCGTCGCGTTCTCGGATTCGGTGCGCTCCTGCGCGAGCCGCGATTGCGTGGCCGAAAATTCCTTTTCGGCGTCGCCGACGCGGCCCTTGAGTTGTTCGATTTGCGTGCGCACCGCGATCAGTTCGACCTGGCGGGTGTCAGCCATCATCGAGCGGTCGGATAATTCGTGATTGATCTTGCCGAGTTCGGCCTGCTTGTCGTTCAGCGCCGCTTCGGCACCGCGCAGCAATTCGGTCTTGGCCGCAAATTCCTCTTCGGTGGCGCGCAGCTGCTCCTTCATCGCCTTCTCGCGCGCCTCCAGCGAGAAGATCGTGGCGTTCTTCTCGCCGAGTTCGATCTTCATGCGGTTGATGGCGTCGGTCTTCTTGCCGAGTTCGGCGAGCTGGCTGGTGGTCTTGTTCTTGAGCTGGTCGACGCTCATCTCGAGGCGCCGCGCCGACATCGCGAATTCCGCGCGAAGCTGATCCTTGTCGGCCTGGATTTCCGCCATCGACAGCGGGGTCGCCGCTTCAAGCCGCCGGGTCGTGAGCCGGACTGCGCGATTGTGCACCAGCGGCACGATCATCAGGCCAAACAGCATCGAGACCAGAAAACCGATCGCCAGATACATGATCGGTTCGATCATGGACGGTTACTCCAAGCCAGATGAGGAATTGTCGATCACAATGCCATGGCGGACCGGCACAACGCCAGCCCAAGGGCGGGTTAACCTGAGCGCGCCGGCGTTATGCGCGCATTTTTTTGTCGAGCATGATATCCGCGCAACGCATCGCGCATGTGTCGCAAGCGAAGGGTGGGATCCACTTGCCGGATCATGCTTCAGGGCACGGTCCTCAGAACGGGTTCCAGGTCGCGCGCGGGGTGAACTTGAGATAACCGACGTTGGCGCCTAACCGTAGCCCGATGCCGGAGCGGATCGGTACCAGCACGATGTTGTTGGCGGTGAGCGCGGTCATGCCGAAACCGCCGACGATATAGGCAGAGCCGTCGATGCCGACGAAGCGCTGATAGATCGCAGCCGTAGCGGGCAGGTTGTAGACCAGCGTCATGGTGCGGGCGCCGTCGCCGCCCCAGTCGAAGCCGACCGACGGTCCCTGCCAGTAGACCCGCAGGTCACCGGCGTTCTTGGTGTAGAGCGTGCCTTCGCCGTAGCGCAGGCCCGCAACGAACGCGCCGCTGCCCTCTTCGCCCAGCACATAGCCGTTGGGCAGGCCCCACTGGCTGACCGCGCGCTCGATAATGGACGCAAGACCGCGCGAGACGTTGCCGAAGAACTTGTGGCCCGCCGAGACGAGCTCTTCCGGTCCGAACGTCTCCGGCGCCGCCTGGCGTTGCGGCGGCGGATAGGGCGCCGGCTGCGGCTGCTGGTAAGGCGCCGCCTGAGGCTGCTGATAGGGCGCCTGCTGCGGTTGTTGATAGGGAGCCGCCTGCGGCTGCTGATAGGGGGCCGCCTGCGGCTGTTGATACGGCGCCGGCTGCGGCTGCTGCGCTGAGACCTGCACGGTCCAGCACATCAGCGCAGTGACAGTCACCGCGGCAAGGCGTGAAGCAAACGTCATGAAAGAACCCCTGGCATCGAAAATCCTGGCCGCCGCCTTAACCTGACGCCAACAAGCTGGCTCTAGGTTGCGTCCAGTGACCCCTTCGACTCGCAATGTTATCGGCATCAACTATGACGGCACAACGGCAGGAAAGATATGGTTGGCGCCTCGGATTGGCCGCTTTTGGCTTAATTGCAAGCTTTTTTGTCGCCCTCAGCCTTGATTTTGCCGCGCAGGCGGCAACCACCGAGCGCGTCGTCGTGAACCGCTATTCCGGCCTCGCCATCGAGGGCTTTGACCCCGTCGCCTACTTCACCGAATCGCGGCCCGCGCGCGGGCATCCGGATTTCGAAGCTCGCGAAGCGGGCGCCATCTGGCGCTTCCGCAACGCGGGCAACCGTGCCTCCTTTATCGCGCATCCGGAAATCTACGGACCCCAGTTCGGCGGCTACGATCCGGTCGATCTGGGACGGGGCGTGACCTTTGCCGGCAGCCCGCGCTTCTGGGCCATCGCCAACCAGCGGCTTTATCTGTTCGGCCGCGAGGAAAATCGCGATGCGTTCACCGCCAATCCGGCGGCTTTCCTGAAAGATGCGGCCGTGCGCTGGCCCGCCCTCGAGCAGGGACTGGCGCAGTAGTCAGGGCGTGGCGTTCGGGTCGCCCCAGGCGATGAACTCCGGAACGATGAAGTCGGGTCGCATGCCGCCGAAGCGCAGCGCGCTGCCGTTTGAATCCGTGATTTTGCCGCCGGCGGCCGTCACCAGCGCGTGTCCGGCCGCCACGTCCCATTCGGAGGTCGGCGACAGGCGCGGATAGATATCGACCTCGCCTTCCGCCACACGGCCGAACTTGACGGCCGAGCCGAGCTCGGAGCGCACGGCGTGCGGCCTTGCGGCAATAAAGGCCTCGGTCCTGCCATCGCCATGCAGGCGGCTGACCGCGACGGTCCATGGCTGGCCGCGCGGCGGGCAGGGCCGGGTGCGAATTGGTTCGATCAGCGGCTTGCCTTCGCCAAGCGTCAGCCGTTCCGCGCCGCGGCCGACGATGCCGCGCCAGATCAGCCCGAGCGCCGGGGCGCTGACGATGCCGAGCAGCGGTACCCCGTGGGTTATCAGCGCGAGGTTGACAGTGAATTCGTTGCGGCCGGCGACGAATTCCTTGGTGCCGTCGAGCGGGTCGACCAGAAAGAAGCTGTCTCTATAGGGCAGGGCGGCGTGCTGGGTGCGCTCTTCCGACAGCGAGGGAATGTTAGGGGCCAATCGCGCGAGGCCTGCGGCGATGATGCTGTCGGCCGCCAGGTCCGCCTCGGTTACCGGCGATCCGTCGGCCTTGCCATCGACCTTCATGGCAGAGCGGTTGACGGCAAGGATGGCCGCGCCGGCCTGGGTCACGATGTCGGTCAGCGGTTCGATCAGTTCCGTAGCGGCGTTGCGGTCGAGTATCGGCGGTCGTGCCTCATTCATGAGCTGGGGACCATTTGCTGTTCGTCCTGCCTTACCATTGCCGCCCCGTGCTGGCAGCACGCGGCTGCGCAGTGTATCAAACCATCGAGCATGCGTGATTCGTAACTTTCCGCCAGAAACTTGACCGGGAACTTGACCAGGACCTTGGGACTCGGCGGCTTTCCAGGAACAAATGATGTCTGGCACTTCGACTCCCGGTCCGGCTCCCGATGCCCTCGAACTTGCGGCGCTGTTGTGTTCGCGCGTCTGCCACGATCTCATCAGCCCGGTGGGCGCGATCGTCAATGGGCTTGAAGTCCTTGACGACAACCCGAAACCGGAAGACCGCGATTTCGCGCTCGACCTGATCCGCAAGAGCGCTAAGACCGCCTCGGCGCGACTGCAGTTTTGCCGCCTGGCGTTCGGCGCTGCCGGGTCGGCGGGCGCGCAGATCGATCTCGGCGATGCGCAGACCATGGCGCGCGGCCACATCGAGGACGGCAAGATCACCATCGCCTGGAATCTGCCGCGGCTGCTGCTGCCGAAGAATCGCGTCAAGCTGCTCCTGAACATGCTGATCATTGCGCAGCAGACGATTCCGCGCGGCGGTACGCTGACGATCGATCCGATCGGCGACGGCGAGACC